>JALOMO010000163.1 GCA_025455395.1 Bacteroidales bacterium | reverse complement strand
TGATATACCTTATTCTCCTTTTTAACAACAGTAATCATTTTTTAATTAACCGTTTCAACCGAAGTGAGCTCCTGGCTGCAAAACCCATCACTGTAACGCAGGCTGTAACAGGCAGGTGCCATGAGCGGGAAAGGTGTTTTCTGGCAAATACTATCATTGCACTGTAGAAATAGCGCAGGGATCTCACTTCATCTGAGGTTGCGCTGCGTCCCTTGAAGTGAGTTATGCGTACCTCCGGAAGGTAGTAGTTACTGTATCCGGCCCTGGTGATACGCCAGCTCAGGTCGATATCCTCACCGTACATGAAGAAAGCTGTGTCAAATAACCCTGCCTTGTCAAGGGCCTCCCTCCGGATCAGCATAAATGCACCCGTGAGTATGTCAGCCCTGCATGTGACATCTTCAGGCAGATGGCCGAGATAATAGGCATTAAAAAGCCGGGATCGTGGAAAGAGTTTTCCCACTCCTGCGAATCTGAAGAATGAAGTCATGGGGGAAGGAAAGCCACGCTTTGACTCAGGCAGAAACTGCCCTTCACCGTCAACCATCCTTGCTCCTGAAGCACCGGCTTCAGGATGACTGCGCATAAAGGCCAACGCAAGGGTAAGGGCATCAGGTTCGACTACTGTATCAGGGTTAAGGATCAGGATGAAATCTCCTGCCGAGGAGATGATTCCTCTGTTGCATGCTGCAGAAAAACCCACGTTAGTATCTGAAGTGATCAGCTTTACATACGGGAATTCTTCTCTGATCATTTCAGCGGACCCGTCTGACGAGGCATTTTCAACCACAATTATTTCATGGGTAACCGCTACTGCTGCCTTTTGCAGAGAGAGGAGCGCCTGCCTGAGATAGTCGCAGACATTATATGATACTATCACTATTGAGAGCTCCATCGTTATCAGACGGATGCCATCTCCTCCCTGACTGCTTCAGCGAGCCTGCGTACTCCCTCACACGTGTCTGACGGCCCGGTGTAGGAGAAGTTGATACGCATTGTGTTCTGGCCTTCATTGTTGCAGTAGAATACAGAACCACAAACAAATGCAACATTTTTTCTGATAGCCCTCTCAAGCAGCCTGGCGGCATCCATTGAGGGCGGTAGAGTGACGAAAAGGAAAAGTCCTCCCTCGGGCTCGGTCCATTTGACACCTTCAGGCATGTACTCCCGGAAACATCTTATCATATGGTCGCGTCTCTCGCGGTAAAGGGATATGGTTTTGGTCAGGTTGACCTCAAGCAACCCGTATTCAATATACCTTGCTGTAATTTTCTGTACAAAAGCTGAGGTACAGAGATCGGCAGACTGCTTTGCAGTCACGATCTTGTCTATGAGCTCGCGGTGTCCTATGACCCATGCCAGCCTGAAACCGGGAGCAAGTATCTTCGAAAAAGTACTCAGGGTAAGTACTCTTCCGCTATGGTCGAGGGAAGACATCAGAGGCTGAGGGGTGCCTTCGTAACGCACATCACGATAGGGACTGTCTTCAATAATGAGCAGGTCATGCCTCTCGGCAATTCGTATTATTTCCTGACGGCGTGCAAGGGGCAGGGTCACTCCTGACGGATTCTGAAAATCAGGTATTATATATATGAATTTGAGAATATTACCCGCATTCTTAAGTTTTATAATGCTCTTCTCCAGAAGATCCGGCCTCATGCCATGGTCATCAAGAGGTATTCCTTTCAGCCGGGCACCGTAGATCGAGAAAGCATTTATGCCTCCCAGGTATGACGGAAGACCGCAGAAGACCACATCACCCGGATTGATAAATATCTTTCCGATGAGATCAAGAGCCTGTTGTGACCCGGTGGTTATGATAAGGTTGTCAGTGGTAAGCTTCAATCCTTCTCTGTTATTGCGTTCGACAAGCAGAGAACGGAGTTTAATATCCCCTTCAGTAGTGCTATACTGAAGTGCTGAGTGACCCTCATCAGCCAGTACTTCAGCCGTAACCTTTTTAATGTCATCGAGAGGGAAGGAGTCGGGAGAAGGTAGCCCGCCGGCAAAAGATATCATGTCAGGCTTCTGTGTAAGCTTGAGAATCTCACGAATAGCCGATTTTTTCATGAGTTGCGAGGAGTCGGAAAAGAATCTGCTGAAAATCTCTGTCATGACCAGTTGTTATTTCATCAAATAAAACAAGAATTTCAGAATAAAAAAATGACAACAACCAGCCTGTATGAGATTAGTCATTACCCCTGTGAAGGGAGAGTGAAGACCCGGCGGTTCACTATCGACTGACCCAGTGTTATCTCATCGGTATACTCCAGCACATCGCCAATTGCCACCCCTCGGGCCAGGGTTGTGATACGCACATCGTACGGGGAGAGACGCCGGTAAATATAGAAGTTCGTAGTATCCCCCTCCATTGTTGTGCTCAGGGCCAGTATCACCTCCTTAATCCCTCCACCCCGTATCTTTTCCTCCAGACGGTTTATCGTCAGATCTGAAGGACCGACCCCGTCTACAGGTGAGATGATTCCTCCCAGGACGTGGTAGATACCTCTGAACTGCCTTGTATTTTCTACCGCCATCACGTCCTGGACACTCTCGACGACACAGATGAGGGTTTTCTCCCTGGCGGTGTCACTGCATATATCACAGACCGGAGTGTCGCTGATACCGTGACAGACACTGCAGTAACAGACATCCTCCCTGAGACGAGTGATGGTCTCTCCGAAGCGCTTAACCTCCAGGCTGTCTCGCCTCAGCAGATGCATGACCAGTCTGAAGGCCGTCTTGCGGCCTATCCCTGGCAGTGAAGAAAATTCATTCACTGCATCTTCAAGCAGTTTCGAAGGGAACCGGGTTGGCATAAAGTGATTTTGTGGTAAAAATAATTCATTATAGCCCTTAATCATGTACTCAAACTACTTTTTATCTCCGATCTTTTTACTATTCTTGCAGACTCACCAGGTAATACAATGACCCCTGCCCTTATTCTCAGCATGTTCATCGCCTATACGGTCTTGCTCTTTGTCGTGACATGGATTACGGCCCGCAAAGCGAATAACCAGTCATTTTATATCGGTAACAGAGTTTCACCCTGGTTTGTGGTGGCTTACGGGATGATTGGCGCCTCACTGTCCGGTGTGACATTTATGTCAGTTCCGGGCTGGGTGAGCGAGACACAGTTCAGCTATATGGTTGTTGTCTTCGGTTACCTATTCGGTTACCTGGTTATAGCACTTGTTCTGTTGCCACTGTACTATCGTCTTAATCTGACATCGATCTATACTTATCTGGAGCAACGATTCGGATTCTGGGCTTATAAAACGGGGGCCGGCTTTTTTATCCTGTCAAGGGTACTGGGGGCTTCACTCAGAATGTTCCTTGTAATAAATGTCTTGCAGATTTTTGTCTTTGATGCATGGAATGTGCCATTCTGGGTCAATGTCATGATATTCATAATACTGATTATTGCCTATACACTTAAGGGAGGTATCAGGACGATAGTATGGACAGACATGCTGCAGACAACATTCATGCTGCTGGCAGTAATTCTTTCAGTGTTATACATTAGCAGGGAGCTGGGATCAACTTTTTTTGGAATGGTTAGAGAAGTGACCGATAGCTCTGTCTCAAGGGTGTTCATTACTGACTGGCACCATGAGCGGTTTTTTCTCAAACAGTTTTTCAGTGGCATGTTCATAACCATTACAATGACAGGGCTTGACCAGGAGATGATGCAGAAGAATCTCAGCTGCCGCAACCTGAAGGAGGCACAGAAGAACATGTTTACCTTCAGCGGTATACTCCTCTTTGTCAACTTTCTCTTCCTTCTCCTTGGCGCCTTCCTGCTCTTCTATGCACAGCAGAAGGCTATCACGGTTACAACAACCGATGACCTCTTTCCAACCATTGCTTTCAATTACCTTGGACCCGCGGCGGGGATCGTCTTTCTGATAGGGCTTATCTCTGCGGCATTCCCCAGTGCCGACGGAGCCCTTACATCGCTTACCACATCTTTCAGCATAGACTTCCTGGGGCTCGAAAAGAGAAAGGGTATCAGTGAGGGGAGGAAGACAATGATAAGGTATATTGTACATATATCTATTGCCCTCCTGTTTTTCTTATGCATAATGATTTTCAGGCAGTTGAATAATGAGGCTATTATTGACAAACTGTTCACCATCGCCGGCTATACCTACGGACCGCTCCTCGGCCTATATAGCTTTGGTCTGTTCACAAGGAGAACAGTTTATGACAGGGCAACACCTTACATTGCAGTCATTTCTCCTGTCACCTGTTATTTTTTGAGTCTCTATTCAGAAGAGCTCTTCAATGGGTACAAATTCGGCTTTGAGTTGCTGCTGCTGAACGGATTGCTGACTTTTGCCGGATTGTGGATATTCAGCAGAAGCAGCAGGCTAAAGCCGGCTGCCGGGAGCGAAGGATGAACCAGAGGGCTCAGTATCAGGGTTTTCCTCTCCTTCATCATCAGTCAATTCCTTCTTTGGTTTGATTGCCACCCTGATCTTCTTATAAGGTATGGTAATGGAGACATAATACTCTGCTCCGGTTGACATTCTTGAAGTAGCGTCACCAAAACCCGGCATCCAAACCGGTTTTATATCACGTCCTGCTCCTGAGCTGATAAGCATCCTCAGCACGAGATTCCATCCTATTGATACTCCCGGGAATAGTTCTGTCCGTACTCCGGGTGTTACCTCTATGAAATGACCTGTATGGCGGGATAGAGAAAAGGAATCTGTCCCTGTTCCCCATGGGTTTGTGTATTCAATCCGGGAGGCCTCCTGGCTGTAGAAGCTGATCCCGTATCCGAGACCTATGCCGGTGAAGTACTT
>JALOMO010000009.1 GCA_025455395.1 Bacteroidales bacterium | reverse complement strand
CAACATCACTATCACGAGCAGTGACGTAAGCACGTACAGTGCTGATCCGTCGAACGTTCTTCATTACAACTACACTATCACCAGGACGTGGAGGGCAACCGACGTAGCAGGCAACTGGAGCGAGTGTGTACAGGTCATCACGGTACAGGATGTTACAGCCCCTGTCATCACCTGTCCGGCAGATGTTACGATTGACACGCCAGTAGGCAACATCACTATCACGAGCAGTGACGTAAGCACGTACAGTGCTGATCCGTCGAACGTTCTTCATTACAATTACACTATCACCAGGACGTGGAGGGCAACTGACGTAGCAGGCAACTGGAGCGAGTGCATACAGGTCATTACGGTACAGGATGTTACAGCCCCCACATTTACCGTTCCTGCTGATCTGACTATTTGCCGGGATGTAACATGTTCATATGATGTCGACCCTGGAACAACCGGCGATGTCACTGATGAGTTTGACAATTGTGCTCCCGGATTAAATGCCATACCTACGGATGATCTTACCAATTTGCCAAGCTGTAATGCAGTAGGATTTATTTTAAGAACATGGACCTTAACTGATATTGCTGGTAATACAACTATAGCTATTCAGACCATCTGGGTACAGCCTGTTCCCCGGATAAGTGTTGAGGTGCCTGACACTCTCTTCTGCAACGGATCAACAGTTAATTTCACGATTGATTCACTTGTTATATCGAGCGGAGAGGTGATGTACAATCTCGATGTTACATACCCTGTAGCTGTCACAGGTACATTGACCGACGGTTCACACCAGATAATTGATATTTCAGATCTGCTTACCAATAACTCCGATTCTCACCAGACCGTTACCTACAGATTTTCACCTTATATACAGGGTAAACCGGGCGATCCGACCTGTTCTAACGGCATTGACACAACCATTGTAATACACCTGGAACCTACAGCCAAGGTTTCTCATACACTGGCAAATGATGAGCTGTGTAATGGTGACAATGTATTAATTAATCTTGCCACAGTCACTAACCCGTTTATCGGACTTGAATTCAATATTGATGCAATTCCGACCCATCCCGATATTTCAGGATTTACTGACAGATCAGGCCTTATTGTCACTGACGTGATCACAGAGCCTCTTACAAATTCCGGAGATACGGCAAGGCTTGTACGTTACATAATTTCCCCTGTCACCCTTGATCTGAACGGGAATCAGAAGTGTTTCGGAATAAATGACACTGTAGAAGTATGGGTTAACCCGACGCCAAGAGTGATTCCGGTCAATATAACCCCTGAAACATGTTACGGAGCGCCTGTCAATATAACATTAACTTCACCGACAGTAATGACCTCGGGTGTGATCAGATTTGACTACACCATAACCGAGACTGCACCTCCTCCAATTGTAGCCGGTAACAGAGTAGGTGCAGTTGATGTTATGCCGGGGACGGTCCTTACCTTCGCCTACACAAATGAGAGCGATACGCTTCAGTCTATCTTCTTCAACATTACTCCCAAGGTCAATTTCGGAGTACCATGTGCCAATGGTATAACGGTACCGGCAGAGGTCAAGATACATGCACGACCGCTTCAGAATGTGATAATTAAAGATTCCATCACCTGTGATGGTGGAAGCAACGGTAGCCTTGAGGCGTTTCCGTCAAAGGGTGCCGGTCCTTACATGTATTACTGGACAGGACCTCTTGGATGGACAGCCCAGGGAATTGATCTGCGGATAGCAGAAAACCTCATTGACGGTGTTTATACTACGGAAGTAGTCGATAACCTTGGCTGCCGCAATCAGGTTGTGGATATAGAGCTGAATGAGCCAAATACAGATGTTGTATTCTATACCAGCAAGCTGATAACCTGTCCAGGCTCTCATGATGCAGAGTTTACACTGGCAATGACAGAAGGCGATGCACCACCGTTCGACTTTGAGATTCTTTTCAATAGTACAGATTTAATAGCATCTGGAACTCTCACCGGATTATACATGCCGGTGTTTATTGACAGTATCGGCCCTGGCGAATACCTGCTAAAAATAACCGATGCCAACGGGTGTATACTGGCAAGGATTATCAATGTTTATGATCCGCCTCCGGTTGTGGCGCAGTTTGATAAATCAAACTTCTCGGGATACAATGTGACATGTGCCGGATACAGTGACGGATCGCTCAGGGTGAGCCAGATAACAGGAAGGGGTGCGTTTACATACCAATGGTCAGCTACAGGTGGTGGAGTGATACCTGCCGGGATGGAGAACGACAGCATACTTACAGGTATACCGGCGGGAACATACAACCTTGAGGTGAGAGACCGCATGAACTGCCCGTTCTACTTCACCGAGCCAATTACAGAACCTGACGGCATTGACCTGCTTGACACTGTTTACTCCTGGAGTCCTGACCACCAGTTTAATATCTCCTGCTTTGGAAGAAATGACGGTTCCATTGACCTTACATTTGACGGTGGGGCAGGGGCATATACCTACACTTGGACCGGACCTCCCGGAGCTACACTGGTTCAGAATGTTGAAGATCAAACCGGACTAATTGCCGGAAATTATCACCTCCTTGTAAGGGACGGTAATAATTGTGTAAGAAATTATGATTTCCCGCTTTCAGAGCCTGACTCCGTTGGTATTGATGTCATAAAATCATGGACTCCGGATAATGCCTATAACATCAGTTGCAATGGTGAAGACGGACTAATAAATATAACCGTCACCGGAGGTAGTGGACCCGGCACTTACGGCTATCTGTGGAAGGATACAGGGAATCCTGCATGGCAAAGTACATTGGAGGATCAGTCAATAAAGGCTGGTGTTTACAGGGTTTATGTCACTGACGCCAACGGTTGTACCACTGATCGGGGTGTAGAACTGACACAACCTATGCCACTTGAGCTCGCATTGACTGTCTCTGAAATAACCTGTCTTACAGCACCTGTATACAATGATGGAGCAATCGACCTCGCTGTAGCCGGCGGTCGTCCTGTATATACCTTTAACTGGTCAAACGGAGCAACTTCAGAGGATATATCAGCTCTTACATCAGGAAATTACAGTGTCACGGTTACTGATGATTACGGATGTATTTCGGTAATCGACACAACCTTAAATCTGCCTGAACCCTTATTGGTCAGCGTCATACGGCCTTCCAACAGAAACGGATTCGACATCAGCTGCCTTGGCATGTCAGACGGATGGCTTAAGGTAATACCAACGACCGGGCTGGCCCCATACACTTATGAATGGAGAGACCAGGGTGGGAACATAATAGGGGTGACTGACTCAGTCGGAGGTCTTATAGAAAGTACATACAGTGTTACTGTTACAGATGCTCACCTTTGCGAAGCCATCGAATCAGTCACTCTGCATTCACCCGGCCAGATAGGCATGAACATAGTGCCGCTTCCAAGCAACGGAGGAGGTTATAATATCAACTGCGCAGGAGATGCATCAGGTCGTGTAAATATAACTCCGGTTAATGCCGCCGGACCAGCTACATACACGTGGTCAGATGCGGGTACCGGTTCTGCACGCAACGACCTCAGAGCCGGCATAACATATACTGTAACGATAAGAGATTCAAATGGATGCCAGGCTGAAGGATCAGTTTTACTTACTGAGCCGGATTCACTGAAAATAACATTTACATCAGTTGCACCATTCTGTCCTGAGAGCACTGACGCCAGCATAACGGCAAACGTCACAGGAGGCGAGGGAATATACTCATATGAATGGAGTGACGGACAAACAACGCAGGAGGCTTCAGGCCTCACAGCAGGACGTTACAGGGTAACTGTGACAGATTTCAACGGATGTGCAATAGCAGACTCCTTGAAAATCGAGCCGGTTAACAGGATATGTGTCGGCATACCAAACGCAATAACCCCTGACGGAGATGGCAGGAATGACGACTGGAACATAGGCAGGATAGATTTGTACCCTGAGGCTGAGGTTGTAATAATGAACAGGTGGGGAGAGGTTGTATGGATATCAGAAAAGGGTTATCCTGTGCGATGGGACGGCCGCGCTAAAAACGGCAATCTTCTGCCGATAGATTCATATCACTATGTTATTGACCTTAAAAACGGGGAGAAACCGATAGTAGGGCATGTTACCATTATTCGATAAATAATGAAACACTAGAACAGGAAAAGGTAATTTGAAAAGGATTTTGATCATATTGATTCTGGCTGCATTGGCATTAGAAATTGAAGCCCAGCAGTTGCCTGTATATAGCCAGTACCTGTACAACAAATTCCTTATTAACCCATCTGTTGCCGGTAGTGATGGTTATACAAGTATCAATCTTACTACACGGCAACAATGGATCGGATATGAGGGAGCTCCCCAGACTTATTCACTAAGCGCGCAGACCAGGCTTCTGAAGCAGGGCTATTCTATCCGCGAAAATATTTTCAATAAGAAGATTTTCAAGCCGCATACCACCGGTCGGGTGGGTCTTGGGTTGAACATCTTTTCTGATATCAACGGACTTATACGCCGGACCGGGTTTTCAACCTCATATTCGTACCATATGTGGATGAACGGCTCTACACAGCTTTCATTCGGTCTTGCATTCAACGGCTATTTCTATAAAATAGACCAGGATCAGATACAGGTTGAAGACCCTGATGACCCATGGCTTTATTCTGATCTCCGGAAGGGAGTTTTTATACCTGATTTCAGTTTTGGAGCCTCAATTGTCAACAGAAAGTATACGGCAGGCTTTTCTGTCCTTGAGCTGATGGAAGGCTTTGTGAGGCTTGGAAGTGAGGCATATGGCAATCTTAAAATTGAAAGAACATATTATCTGTTCGGAAATTATGATTTTGAGCTTGATGCAAAAACCATACTTCAACCCTCTTTGCTTGTAAAGATGTCAGAACAGCTGATGCCCCAGGCAGATATAGGAGTAACCTGCAACTTCGATAACAGGTTCTGGGTGGGAGCAGCATTCAGGACAGGAAGTGCTATAATCACAAACGTAGGGTTCAGGAAGGATAAATTCTTTATAGGATATTCATTCGATTTTACACTGCAGTCAATACAGAGATCAACCTACGGATCACATGAGTTTGTCCTGGCGCTGAAATTCGGCGATACTCTAAGGAAATACAGGTGGCTTGACCGGTATTAGTGTTGCCGTTTTGAAAGGATATAAATCAGGGAACTGGACATTTCCCTGTTGAATATGGTTCGAAGCGATAAGAGGAAACCAGCAACAATCCCTGCCACCAGAGGAAACCTGAATCCACGGTTTTTGTAACTCAGTATTGAGATGTAAAAGATATCGAGGGGCATAGGTTTTACCTGTATGCATGTGAAGCCATATTTGCCGGCAAATCTCTTAAGAATTCCGGGAGAGAAGTGCCACAGATGCCTGGGAACATCAAGAGCCGCCCAATCTGGTCCAAACCACTTAGAATCAGCTGAATTAATATTTGGTAGTGCAATAATACACCGGCCGTTATCCTTTAAGATTCTTTTGATTTCACTCATCCACCAGCCCGGGTCATACAGATGCTCAAGAACATGCCACAGAGTAATGCAGTTCGCATATTCATCTTCGATAGATGAAATGCCTTCAGGATCAATGACATTGAGGCCGAATCTGGAAATTGAATATTGTCTGGCACGTTCACTGATCTCAATGCCGGTAACACTCCATCCCCTTGTTTTCATGTATCCTGCAAAATAGCCTGTTCCGCTTCCTATATCGATCAGAGTACCGCTTTTTCCTCCGTTTACCTCCCTAATAAGCTTGCGTTTTTTCCCCAGCATAAAGCTCCGTGCAAGATGATAGGCACGGTCTGTGAGGCTTCTTTTAGTGTCTGAGTGTGAAATATACTCCTCAGAAACATAGTATTCATGTATCCTCTTTTCATCCGGAGGGGCAGAGGTGAAAACAAATCCGCAATCATTGCACTTCCGGAGCAGAAATCTCTCTCTGCTCACAAGATGATCTTTTGCGGAGAAAAGATCAGAAATGTGATTGCTGCCACAAACCAGGCAATGTGTCGAATCAGACATTTTTTCTCCAGGTTTTTATCGCTGAAAATGCTAAATAAAGAAGCATTATCAGCAAGACGGAGGAACCTGCGAGTGAGATCCTGTTGCCTGTCTTGTATGACTGTGGCTCGAATCTGAATGTGATTTTGTGTGTGCCTTCCGGAACTACCATTCCTCTGAGGACATAGTTTGTACGGAAATGATCTGCAGGTTTATCATCAATGTATGCATTCCACCCATATGGATAATAGATCTCTGAAAAGACAGCAATCCGGTCAGCAGATAACATTGCGTCGTAAGTCAGCTGATTGGGACGGTAGGAAGTAAGATAAATGGTATCAGTTTCTCTACCAGGCTGTTCAACGACGGTCAGAAGATCAGCAAACCTTCTGTCGACGACTGCCTCAGTTGCCGGGTCAATAGTTTTTATTGCAAGGAGTTCAGCATCTGCGTTTTCAACCAGTGTTGCCCTTTCAACGAACCAAACATTGCCGAGGGCAAATCTGTTTTCGAGGGGCAATGCCTCTGGTGAGATTATTATATATCTGGTATTAAGCATGTTAAGACTGCTAAGGTTTGCCATGATACCTGAGGCCTCCTCCCATGATGAAGAGCTTCTGAGTCCTGTTATAAGGGCATTAATCTCCTCTGTAAGACTTGATTCAATCAGTTCCTGGTATCTCTTCATTTTAGCTCCGCTGTAACCTCCGATGGAGTTATGATGGTATGAGGTTGATGCGTCATTAAAGGTTGAGACGGTAAGGTTAAGTACCCTGAATTCGTCTTTGTCCTCAAGAATTGACTTATCTGCAACTGTCGGAGCAAAGGAGTTCTGTGATGATCTTTTTGTCTCGAAGTTTGAGCTGCCAAGAAATCTTGTATTAACCGGTATCAAATCAATCAGGAATAACAATGAGATGGCAATTAACAGATGATTAAACCTGATCCTTTCCTTAATATAGAACCATATCAGAGCTGCTCCGAAGACAATTAGAAGTACCGATCTCAGTGCATCTGCCCGTAGCATCATCTTACGGTCGGCTACTAAAACATCCCTGAGCCAGTTATAGGAGTCGGGTAATGATAGTTCATCGCTCCTGAGGTATGATCCTGCAAGGCCGGGAAGGAGAAAGAAGATAAATGCGAGACCTCCTGTTAACAGGGCTGATGTAAGCAACGCCTTTAGAGCCCTTTCTCTGTCTACTGTTCCTTCAGTTACTGCTTTAAGTGCGAGAACTGAAAGGAGTGGGACACACAGTCCTGCAATAACCAGGATCATGGAGACAGCCCTGAATTTGTTGTACCCTGGGAAGAAGTCGATGAAGAGCGACGATACCGGCATCAGGTTCTTGCCCCATGAAAGAACAAGTGAAAGTAAAACTGCAGTGAGTATCCACCACTTTTCCCTGCCTCTTAGAATTAACAGACCGAAAACGAAGAGGAATAATATAACCGCGCCAAAATATACTGGTCCGCTGGTCGACGGCTGCCGGCCCCAGTACCTGTAAAGCTGATCTTGTGCCTGGGCCATATTGTTCCTGCGAAGCTCCTTAACGGTTTCGGAATCTTTTGGAAAGGGAGCAGTGGCCCCACCCCTGAAGTTGGGTATAAGAAGAGTAAGCGTCTCATCGATTCCATAACTCCACTGTGTGATATAGGCTTTGTCAAGCCCTTTACCCTCACTAGCGTCATCGGTGGAGAGGTCACTTTTTCCCCTGGTTGACTCCTTACTGTATTCCCATGTGGTATACAATGCAGCGAAGTTAACACCGACAGCAATGACAGCAGCAACAATAAGCAGTCCCAGTGATTTCAGGAATGAAGGAAAAGCTTTTCGTCTTGCGGCATCAATTAGTTCATAGATGCCGAAAACAATAAGAATCAGAAAAATGTAATATGTTATCTGAAGGTGGTTAGCCATTATTTCGAGAGAAAGGAAGAGGGCGAAGAGTACAGCCCCTTTGAATGCGTCGGATCTGAAGGCATAGATAGCGCTTCCAACAACAGGAGCCATATATGCCATTGCATATACCTTTGTATTGTGCCCTGCAGAAAGAGAGACAAAAAGAAAGGTGGTGAAGCCGTAGGCGATGGCTCCTGCCAAAGCCAGCCATGGGTTGACCCTTAAAAGAAGCAGAAGGATGTAAAATCCCAGCATTGAGAGGAAAAGAGCGGCCACTGGTGTTTTATATATCTTGAGCAGATTATCCAGATACTTTATCAGGTTGCCCGGAAACTTTGCCGATATAAGAAAGGCCGGCATTCCTCCGAACATGGAATTGGTCCAAAGAGGTTCACCTCCATACTCCTCCCGGTAGTCGAAGATCTCCCGGGCGGAACCCGTAAATACTTTGGTGTCATGAGCATTTATCTTTTTACCCTCAAGAACCGGATAGAAATATGCAAAGGACAGCACCGTGAAAACAATTACTGCTATAAGGTGTGGAAGGGCAGATCTTAAGAGGTTGTCTTTCATAAATTCATCATTATTTACAATAAGCCGGATTAAATATCGCCCGACAAAAATACACCAACTCTACCTTAAATCAAATGAGTATATATTATACATTTGTCAGTTGAAGAGAGGAAGATGGGAATCGTTCAGCGGCAGACACTTCACGGGGCAGCGTGGTCATACCTTGGAGCTCTACTGGGCTTTATCAATATCGCCCTGCTATCACCACGGATCTTTACACCCGGAGAGATAGGTGTTGTACAGGTACTGATATCATTCGCGACCATACTCTCTCAATTCTCCAGTCTGGGATTTATAAACGTCATTAACAGATTGTTTCCCTATTTCAGGGATATACGCGAGAGGCATAACGGCTTCTTCGCTCTCGCTCTGTCAATTACCCTGGCAGGATTACTTCTGGCTCTGATATTCTTGAAGTTCTACACACCAATGTTTGAGGAGAACAACATAGAGCGGTCACCACTGATCTCAGAGTATTCGTTTTACCTGCCTGCACTCCTCATGATTACCCTTCTTTTTAACCTCTTCGACAATTATAGCAAGGTTTTGTATGATGCTGTTCTTGGAACTTTTTTAAAGGAGTTCATCTTCAGACTTATCAATTTTGCAATGATCATGTTGTTTTGGTTCGGGATCATTGACTTTGACGGATACATGCTGGGATATCTTGTATCCCAGGGTGTCCCGTTGATTGTCATAACATTCATTATGGTGCTGAGGAAGGAGATTTCACTTAAGTATAATTTCAGGTACATTACCCCTGAGCTTAGAAAGCAGATATTACTGCTGTCACTCTTTGGTACCCTTACAGGATTAAGTGGCTACATACTTACCACACTTGACAAGATGTTCATAAACCAGTACCTTGGAGAAAGCCAGGTTGGTATCTATTCAATTGCCTCATATTTTGCGGTACTCATTATGATTCCCGGGAGATCGGTGGCCAAGATATCAATTCCTTTTTTGGCCGAACTGTGGAAGAAGGAGGATCTTAAAACAGTTAATGATATCTATTTACGAAGCAGCATAAACCAATATGCAGTAGGATTGCTGATCTTCATCGGGCTGATGGTCAATCTCGGGAACATCTTCCGGATTCTGCCGGAAGAGTACGGAACAAGTTATGCTGTCATAATTCTTATCGGCCTTGGAAATCTTGTAAATGTTTCAGCTGGCATCAACGGAGTTGTTCTGAGTACTTCTGCTCTTTACCGTTACCAGACCTGGCTCATGTTCATTCTTATCGGCCTGTTTGTGATCTCAAGCCTTGTGTTCATTCCCCTGATGGGAATTACAGGAGCCGCAATTGCCTCCATGATTGCAAATTCAATTTACAACCTTCTTTGTGTTGCTGTAGTTGGAAGGAAATATAACCTGTGGCCTTACAGGATATCCCATATCAAGATGACTATTGTTGCTGCCGTTGCTTTCGGGGCAGGAGCTCTGGTGCCTGAGATGCCCTTGCTGCCAGATCTTATCCTCAGGAGTGCTTTGGTAACAGTCATTTTTACAGCAGGGCTTTACCTCTGGAAGCTTTCGGATGATATGAACAACATGGTAGAAGCCATTATTGTCCAGTCCGGAAAATTGTTCCGTCGGGATTAATTTCCGCCAACTTTTGCAAGTGAGTCCAGAAGACCGGCCAGGTGGCTGGAGAGAGCCCTGCGTGAATATTCCAGGTGGTGCCCGCTCCGTCTTACAGGTATTCCTCCTGCAACTTTGAGTATGAAGTCCCTAATGCCTTCCCCGTCATTATAGCCATAGATGCCCTGGTATCCGCATTTTACGAGAAGTTGTGCCGCATCTCCGTCTGCCGGTCCGAGAAACAGCAACGGTTTTTCAGTAGCCATATATTCAAATATTTTTCCTGTCAGTATTGCCCTGTTTGAGGCGTGATCAGGGATGATAAGCAGGAGCATGGAGGTGTTCATTATCTGCCTTATGGCTTCCGGGTGCTCACAGTATTTAATGAATTCAGTTGTACCGTAATCACTGTCAGGGGGAAACACTGCCATTATTTCATCCGGGACACTGCCTACAAATCTTAAATTTACTGCAATACCGCTTGTCCTGACTTCATTTACAGCGCCGATAAAACTCTTTACCGGGTATGAAGGAGACAATGTCCCGACATAGGTTATGGTAAATACCTCAGGAACAGAAGGTAGTATGCCCTCGAAGTCCTCCTCGTCATAGCCATTTGGCAGGATGTATATTTTATCTTTTACGACTTCAGTCTTACTTTCAAGCATCGAGGCCAGTGTCTGTCCGACAGTCACGATGGCATCAGCTTTTGTCAGAACACTTTTTTCCATTGCATTATCGACCATCCTGGCAATGAAGGATGGATTGAACATGTCATAGTAATATATATCAGTCCAAGGGTCCCTGAGATCGGCTACCCATTTAATATCAGGGAATCTCCTTTTCAGTTTGTGTCCTATTAGCTGGGTCGAATGCGGCGGACTTGTGGTAATCACGAATCTTATATTCTCTTCTCTGATCAGGGCGCGGGCTTTGCTGAATGCATATCTATTCCATCCTCTGCGGGGGTCTGGGATGAAAAAGTTACCACGGATAAAGCGGCTGATGCGGCCTTTCAGGCTACTGTCCTTTCCTGCCGCGAAGCCGGCATGAGGTATTTTTGACTGGTCTTTGTTATAAAGGGCGAAGTAATTTGTGGCTTTGGTCCTGTTTATAGCAACGTCAAGAGGTATCTCACCATAGAGGGAGAGGTCTTTCGAGGGATATGCGGCATATTCTGGTTTAACGGTAAGAATGACTGGTATCCATCCTGATGATGGAAGATACTTGGTGAATTTGAGCCATCGCTGCACCCCGGCACCACCGCTTGGAGGCCAGTAGTATGTGATAATAAGCACTTTCTCTGGCGCCGATCTCATCCTATAGCTTTTTTAACTGCCCGCGCAGGCTAACCTTGTCAGCAATTATCGCCCTGAGCTGCGATACTGGTACCCGCTCCTGAAGCATCGTGTCCCTGTACCTGATAGTAACAGTTTCGTCCTCTGCCGTCTGATAGTCAATCGTAATACAGTAGGGAGTCCCTATGGCATCCTGACGCCGGTAGCGTTTTCCGATCGAATCCTTTTCATCATACTGACAGTTGAAGTCGAATTTAAGCTCTTCAATTATCCTGCGGGAAATGTCGGGAAGGTTATCCTTTCTCACCAGAGGCAGTACCGCCAGTTTCACCGGGGCAAGAACTGACGGAAGTCTCAGTACTACCCTGCTGTCAGCCACACCATCTTCTTTGGTGAGGTCTTCCTCAAAGTATGAGGCAGCAATCACCTGAAGGAACATACGGTCAACGCCGATAGATGTTTCAATAACATAAGGGATGTAAGATTCATTCTTCTCAGGATCAAAATACTGCATCTTCTTGCCACTGTATTCCTGGTGCTGTTTTAGATCGAAATCAGTGCGGGAGTGGATACCCTCCACCTCCTTGAATCCGAAGGGGAATTTATATTCTATATCGGCGGCAGCATTGGCATAGTGTGCCAGCTTATCATGATCGTGGAACCGGTAATTATCATCTCCGAAGCCTAATGCACGGTGCCATTTTATTCTCGCCTCCTTCCAGTGTTTGTACCATTCGAGCTCTGTGCCCGGCTTAACGAAGAACTGCATCTCCATCTGCTCAAACTCGCGCATGCGGAAGATAAACTGCCTTGCCACTATCTCATTTCTGAAGGCCTTGCCTATCTGTGCAATGCCAAATGGCAACCTCATTCTGCCGGTCTTCTGAACATTCAGAAAATTGACAAATATTCCCTGTGCGGTCTCAGGTCTGAGGAAGATCTTCATTGCACCATCTGAGGTCGAACCGATCTCTGTAGCAAACATCAGGTTGAACTGCCTTACATCTGTCCAGTTCCTGGTGCCTGACACCGGGCAGACAATCTCGTTATCGATTATTATCTGCTTCAGCTCAGCGAGATTACCTTCAGTCAATGCGGCGACGAACCTCCGGTTAAGGCTGTCATATTTTCCCTTTATTTCAACAATCTTCGGGTTTGTCGATCTGAAAAGGGACTCATCAAACTTCTCCCCGAAACGGGCTCTGGCCTTCTCAACCTCCTTCTCAATCTTTTCATCAAGCTTAGACAGCTGATCTTCAATCAATACGTCAGCCCGGTATCTTTTTTTACTATCCTTGTTGTCAATAAGGGGATCATTGAATGCGTCAACGTGACCTGAAGCCTTCCATGTTGTAGGGTGCATGAATATTGCAGAATCAAGTCCGACGATATTCTCATTAAGCAGAACCATGCTGTCCCACCAGTATTTTTTGATATTGTTTTTCAGTTCAACCCCATATTGCCCGTAATCATAGACAGCTCCAAGGCCGTCATATATTTCGCTTGAGGGGAAAACGTACCCGTACTCTTTGCAATGAGACACTAACTTCTTAAAGATATCTTCCTGAGCCATGCTGATTTTTGGTTCTGCGTAATGACCGGGCAAAAGTATATCAAAATCCGCTGTTTTACAATCCGCATAGATGTCTGAAATCAATTTGTATCTTTGTTTTCCACCGCTGAAATGACTTCGGATGAAGATTAGATGTGATTTTCTTGTAATTGGTTCCGGTATGGCCGGACTCTCTTTTGCACTCAAGGCAGCATCACACGGCAAGGTATGTATTGTGACAAAAGCGCGCCTGGCTGACACCAATACCAACTATGCTCAGGGTGGTATTGCTTCAGTAATGTATCCGCCTGACAGCTTTGATAAGCATGTAAGGGATACCATGGTTGCGGGTGCTGGGTACTGCAAGGAGGAGGTGGTAAAGATGGTCGTTACCGAAGCCCCTGAGAGGATCAGGGAGCTCATTGAAATGGGAGTTGAGTTTGACAGGAAGGCTGACGGCAGTCTTGAAATGGCGATGGAAGGAGGGCATACCGAGCGCCGGATACTACATCATAAAGACTCAACAGGGGCTGAGGTGCAGAGGGTGCTTATCAGTAAGGTCAAGGAGCACAAAAATATTGAGATTTTCGAGAATCACTTTGCCATTGACCTTCTTACACAGCACAACCTGGGTGAATATGTTACCAGGGAATGGAAGGATATTAAATGTTTCGGTGCGTATGTAGCTGATTTAAATGATAATAAGGTAAAAACATTCCTTGCAAAAACAACAATTCTGGCTACAGGAGGCCTCGGTAATATCTACCTGACAACAACAAATCCTGAGGTTGCTACAGGCGACGGTGTTGCAATGGTACATCGTGCCAACGGGGTTATTGAAAACATGGAGTTCATCCAGTTTCATCCTACTTCCCTGTACAATCCGAACGAAAGACCTTCTTTCCTGATCACAGAGGCAATGAGAGGCTTCGGGGGAGAACTTCGCAACAGTGCTGGGCAGAAGTTCATGCACAGATATCATGTAAGAGGATCGCTTGCTCCGCGTGATGTGGTAGCCAGGGCCATAGACCATGAAATGAAGCTCAGAGGTGATGATTTTGTTTATCTTGACTGCACCCACCTCAATGCTGAAGAGCTCAGGTCACATTTTCCTCACATTCATGAAAAATGTCTTTCCATCGACATTGACCTGACGAAGCAGATGATACCTGTTGTGCCTGCTGCTCATTACTCATGCGGTGGAGTAAAGGTGGATATGAACGGTAGAAGCTCAATTGATTGTCTCTATGCTATTGGCGAGGTTTCCTCAACAGGACTTCACGGAGCAAACAGACTGGCATCCAACTCTCTTATCGAGGCAGCAGTATACGCTCACCGGGCTTCTGAGGATGCGGCAAGCCGAATTGATGACCTCAATTATGAGGAGAAGATACCCGAATGGAACTATCATGGTACCACTCATCTTGAGGAGATGGTGCTGGTTACACAGAATTACAGGGAGATGCAGATGATAATGAGCAACTATGTAGGTATAGTAAGATCTGACCTGAGACTGGCGAGGGCAAAGACACGGCTTGAGATCATTTACCAGGAGACAGAGGATCTCTACCGCAGGTCAACTCTCTCAAGAAAGCTTATCGAATTACGAAATCTTATAGCAGCCGGTTACCTTGTGATAAAAATGGCACAGAACCGCCAGGAGAGTCTGGGACTTCATTACTCGCTTGATTATCCTGCCAGACCAGGCTCAGAGTTTTAGAAAATATGCAAACAGACACAATTAAATTTAACAATGGTCAGGTAGACAGTGCTTTCCTGGCAGCCCCCTTCTTGGGGAAGAATGCTTTCTGGCGGTATTTCATGGGCACCGTCACCCCATTCCTGGTTTCAAATATCATCGGCGCAATACCCCTGATAGTAGTTATGATTGCATACTCCGGGGCAGGAGATCTTCCCACAAAGGGAGGCATGCCTGATTTTGCCGCCATGGGAATAGATCTGAATCTGGGCTTCGTTCTGACAGTATTTCCATTTGTCCTGGCATTCTTTTCATTTATTATGATAATAAGGCCACTGAACCAGAGAAGCTTCGGTACTGTTATTAACGGAGGGAGGAGCATAAGGTGGGGAAGAATATTCATATCAGCTCTGGTATGGATGGCAATATCAGCTATGTGGCTTGTGTGGTCATTAAGGAGTGATCCCGGGAATTTCATACTCAACAACACATCAGAATCACTTATAATTCTTGCACTTCTTGCCATGGTCATGATACCTTTTCAGGCGGGGTTTGAAGAGCTGCTTTTCAGAGGATATCTTATCCAGGGCTTTGCAGTATTGTCACGAAACCGCTGGATTCCTGTTATCAGTACATCGATTCTCTTTGGTCTCATGCATGCTCTTAATCCGGAAGTAAAGGAATATGGTTTTCTGACCATGATACCACAATATATCTTTTTCGGGCTGGTATTTGCAGTTCTTACAATGATGGATGACGGAACAGAGCTGGCCATTGGAGCACATACAGCAAACAACATGTTCCTCTCGGTATTTGTTACGCACAAGGACTCGGCGCTTCAGACACCAGCCATGTACGAACAGATTGACATCTACCCGTGGCAGGATTTTGCCGGTCTGGTTTTGATGTCACTGCTGTTTATTGCATTGATGGCCATAGTTTACAGATGGAAGGATATCAGAAAGCTTTATAACAGGATTGAAGTGCCTCAAAAACCTGACACTGAAACAGGGTCAGATACCATAGATGCCGGTTAGATCATCACTCCGGCAGCTTCCCCAATTATTTCTTATCTCTTCGATTATCTCCCGTATTTCGTTCACATCAAGTGAGGTAAGTAGCCTGAGTCTTGTCTCCCTGAAATTGGGAAGCCCCTTGAAATAGCTTGAGAAATGTCGTCGTATCTCAAGTATGGCTGGTTTACCCTCTTTATGTTCGAGAGATTTGTCAAGATGCAATAGTGCAAGGTCGGCCTTTTCGTCTATGGTCGGCTCCGGCAGCATCTCACCTGTGTCAAGATAATGCCTTATATCCCTGAATATCCATGGTCTGCCGAAAGTAGCTCTTCCGATCATTATTCCGTCTACGCCATACCTGTCAAACATAAGCTTCGCCTTCTCAGGGCCGTTTACATCACCATTGCCTATCACCGGTATTTTAATTCTTGGGTTATTCTTAACCTCGCCAATGAGAGTCCAGTCAGCCTCACCACGGTAAAGCTGCGCCCTTGTTCGCCCATGTATTGTCAGAGCGGATATGCCTGTGTCCTGAAGACGTTCTGCCAGGTCAACAATTATTTTACTGTTGTCATCCCATCCAAGCCGTGTCTTAACGGTAACCGGCAAATCAACAGCCCTGACAATGGCTGAGGTCATTTCAATCATCAGCGGGATATTCTGCAGCATTCCGGCGCCGGCACCACGGGCAGCTATCTTCCTTACAGGACAACCGAAGTTAATATCAATCAGGTCCGGGTTGGCCTCACTGGCCCTTTGAGCTGCGTCAACCATTGACTCAATGATATGACCGTAGAGCTGAATCCCAATAGGCCGCTCATAATCAAACAGATCGAGTTTCTTAATGCTGCTTTTCCCTTCTCTGATAAGGCCGTCAGATGAGATAAACTCGGTATACATGAAATCGGCGCCGAACATTTTACAGACATATCTGAATGACGGATCAGTTATATCCTCCATTGGAGCAAGAAAGAGAGGCTGCTCCCTTAATATGTTGTTACCGAATTTCAATGTCAGGATCAGGGATAATCACTGTTCAGTCCCGAACAGTGTAGGTGAAAGGTCCTGTTGTGTTAATTCACTCTTACGGAAAACATATACAAGGCCGTATCGCTCAGCCTGCGTCCTTTTTTCTTCTTCCGTCATAGTTGCAAAGCGTGCTTCTATCTCGTTCCAGAGGTTTGTAATATTTGCATCAGCCTCCCGTCGCAGTTCGGTCGTTTTGGTGACACAATCAGCAGCACGTCTGCTTATTGTCTTATAATGGTTTCGTGCTTCAAGAAATTTTTCATAGCGTACTTTGACCACAGCACATGATGGATTGGTTATGGGTGCATGACCCTTTCTGATGCGGTACTCTTCACCGTCAATTATCCTCTTACCCCAGGCAATCAGCTCATTATCTGTAGCCAGAGAGGGTAGGGAAGCATCCTCGGGGGCAATACCATAAAATGACATGGTCTCGGCAGGCAGTTCACCTCTCATGATTGCCATATGTACAACCCTGAGGAAATGAGTAATATACATTCTGGCTTTCCGAGCAGCCTCCTGATTGACTCTGCTCTTATCAGCCTGATTAATAAGCGTCTGTCGCTGATGGCTGATAGCATTTTCAAAATCGGGAAGAAAACTCTGCAGTTTTACCAGGGTCTTCATTGAATAAGCCAGTCTGAAGGGCGGCGTGTCTTTCCCCATCTCCAGGGCCTTTTTGATTGCCCTCAGCCTGGCGGAATCTGTGTTTGGTAATCTGCGGTATGGCATCAGCTTGAAATTTTCCCCCTGTTAATTATATGCGAATGTACACTCTTGCAGATTTCTATCAATACCCTTCGCAATTAAAAATTGTTGATAACCTTAAAAATATCAACAGCACTTCCTACATTAGCATTTTGTAATAATAAAAAAAAAGGAATTCCATGTTTGACCGACAAATCTACATCAACCGCAGAAACAGTCTTAAGTCACTACTTAATGACGGCATAGCTCTCTTCACAGGCAACGTTGAGGCACCAATGAATTATCCCGGAAACACCTACCATTGGAGGCAGGACAGTGATTTTCTATATTTTTTCGGCCTTGATATACCGGGATTGGCTGGTGTTATTGACTTCAACTCCGGTGATGAAATAATCTTTGGCGATGATGTTGACATGGATGACATCATATGGATGGGGCCTCAGCCAGCGGTAGCTGACCTCTCTTCCCGCGTCGGCGTTCATAAGTCTTTACCCTATTCCGGGTTGAGTGATTATATTAGAAAGGCTGTTGAAAGCGGGAGGACCATTCATTTTCTCCCTCCCTACAGGGCAGAGACCAAAATGACTCTTGGGGCTCTCCTCCATGAAAATCCTTGTCAGATGCGCACCAAAGCCTCCGAGAAGCTTATAAGGGGAGTGGTCTCACTTAGATCGATCAAGGAAGATGTAGAGATTGCAGAGATAGAAAAGGCAGCTGATGTAGCATGTGAGATGCAGACCACAGCCATGCGCATGTGCAAGCCCGGTGTCAGAGAGCAGGAGATCTTCGGTGCCATCGAGGGGATTGCCTGGGCGAAAGCCAACGGTCCCTCTTTCCCTGTCATCCTCAGCATCAACGGTCAGACACTGCATAACCATATCCATACCAATGTGCTCAGGGAGGGAAAAATGATGGTAACTGATTGCGGTGCCGAGTCAGCTTTACACTATGCCTCTGACCTTACCCGGACCACACCTGTTGGGGGCCGGTTCAGCCAGAAGCAGAAAGAGATATATGAGATTGTTCTTAAAGCCAACACCGAGTCAATCAGGAAAGCCGGACCTGGTATCTCCAATCGTGATCTTCATCTTAACGCATGCCGTATAATCGCATCAGGCCTTAAGGAGCTGGGGATCATGAAAGGCGACCCGGCGGAAGCGGTGACCGAAGGGGCTCATGCTCTCTTCATGCCTCACGGGTTAGGCCATATGATAGGTCTTGATGTTCACGATATGGAGAGCCTCGGAGAAAACTTCGTCGGATATAATGACGAAGTAAAACGAAGCACACAATTCGGCCTGGCATTTCTGCGATTTGCACTTCCCTATAAACCCGGACATGTCTTCACTGTTGAACCGGGGATATACTTCATACCTGAGTTAATATCACTGTGGAAGGCGGAGGGGAAGCACAGCCGTTTTATTGACTACACCAAGGCTGAGGCTTACCTTGACTTTGGAGGTTGCCGTATTGAAGACGATATGCTCATTATGCCAACCGGCAGCAGGCCGCTGGGTAAGATAGCCCCGAAGACCGTGGAAGAGATCGAGCAGGTTTGCATGAAATAATCACGCAACCAGTATTTTCGAACACAATAGTAGCGACGCGCAACTTGCGCGTCGCTACACGGTTTAATATGCTTTATAGTATTCCCTGTTTAGCCTGGCAATATTGGTCAGTTTTATCTGTTTAGGGCACTGGGCCTCACAGGCTCCCGTGTTAGAACAGTTACCAAATCCCTGCTTGTCCATCTCACGTATCATGGCTCGCACTCTTGCTTTAGCTTCAACCTTTCCCTGGGGCAACAGTGCGAACTGTGATATCTTGGCTGACACGAATAGCATTGCAGATGCGTTCTTGCATGATGCCACGCATGCTCCGCAACCGATGCAGATAGCTGAATCAAAAGCCTCATCACTTTTGACCTTGCTGACAAGGATGGCGTTAGCTTCTGCAGCGGCGCCGGCAGTAACCGAAATAAACCCGCCTGCAACCTGTATCCTGTCAAAGGCACTCCGGTCTACAATTAGGTCTTTTATCACCGGGAAAGCTTTAGCCCTCCAGGGTTCGATGGTGATGCTGTCACCATCATTAAAATATCTCATTGCAAGATGGCAGGTTGTGAGTCCCGGGACAGGGCCGTGGGGATAGCCGTTTATATACATCCCGCAGCTGCCACAGATGCCCTCACGGCAGTCGTGATCAAAAGCAACAGGCTCTTTTCCGGCCTCAACGAGTCTTTTGTTGAGGGCGTCAAGCATCTCGAGAAACGACATGTCGGGGGAGACGTTGTCAAGATCATAGGATACAAATGACCCTTTTGTCTTTGCATTTTTCTGTCTCCATATCTTTAACTTGAGCTTCATATCAGGCACAATTAGAATAGGTTATTTATAGCTTCTTTCCTTTAGTTCAACAAACTCAAACTTCAGTGGCTCTTTGTTGAGTATCGGTTCATTGTCACCGTTGTATTCCCATGCGGCCACATACGAGTATTCATTGTCATTTCTTAATGCCTCGCCGTCGGGTGTCTGATACTCCTCGCGGAAGTGTGCTCCGCATGACTCTTTTCTGTTGAGAGCATCTGTTATCATCAGCTTTGCCAGTTCCATAAAGTCAGCCACTCTGCCTGCCTTTTCAAGCTCCTGGTTCAGGTCAGCACCTTCACCGGGCACCATAAGGTCGCTCCAGAAATCTTTCCTCAACTCATCAACCAATTTCAAGGCCTTTTTCAGTCCCTCCTCGTTACGTGTCATGCCGCAGTAGTCCCACATAATTTTGCCAAGACGTCTGTGGAATGTGGTTGACGTATTTTTACCCTTTATCGAGAGGAGCTTATCTATTCTCTCCTTTGCGTTCTTCTCAGCCTCGTCAAACTCTGCTCCTGTGGTAGGGACCCTTGGGGTTCGTATCTCACCTGAAAGATAGTTGCTAATGGTATTGGGAAGGATGAAGTAGCCGTCACCGGCAGCCTGCATCAGTGAGCTGGCTCCCAGTCTGTTGGCTCCATGGTCTGAGAAGTTTGATTCACCGATGGAAAAAAGCCCTGGCAGTGTTGTCATCAGTTCGTAGTCAACCCAGAGACCACCCATTGTATAGTGTCCTGCAGGATAGATACGCATAGGTTCCTCATAGGGGTCGAGACCTGTTATATGCTGGTACATCTCAAAGAGATTTCCATATTTGTTTTCAATAACTTTCTTTCCCTGTTTTTTTATTGCATCACGGAAGTCAAGGTTGACAGCCAGTCCTGTGTCTCCGACTCCGTAGCCGGCATCACACCGTTCCTTTGCTGCCCTGGAGGCCACATCGCGCGGGACAAGGTTGCCAAAAGTGGGATACCGACGTTCAAGATAGTAGTCTCTTTCCTCTTCGGGAATATCATTTGCCGGACGCTTGTCACCCTTATTCTTCGGCACCCAGATTCGACCGTCGTTTCTGAGTGATTCAGACATTAGTGTGAGTTTGCTCTGGAATTCATTCAGCTGCGGTATGCTTGTCGGGTGGATCTGTACAAAGCTCGGGTTAGCAAAAGCAGCGCCTTTTTTGTAAGCCTTCCATGCCGCTGAAGCGTTTGAATTGACTGCCAGCGTTGACAGGTAATATATGGTGCCATATCCCCCGGAGGCGAGTACAACAGCATGGGCAGAATGTCTCTCGATCTCCCCGGTGAGGAGGTTGCGGACTATTATACCCCGTGCCCTGCCGTCAATAACGACAATATCAAGCATATCTCTTCGCGGGAACATGGTAACCGTGCCGGCGTTAATCTGCCTGTTAAGTGATGAATATGCACCCAGCAGGCACTGCTGACCGGTCTGCCCCTTTGCATAGAATGTGCGCGACACCTGCACGCCGCCAAACGAACGAGTGTCTAATGTGCCTCCGTACTCGCGGGCAAACGGGACACCCAGGGCAGTATAGTGGTCTATCACCTGGTTGCTTACCTCAGCAATACGGTACACATTGGCTTCACGTGCCCTGAAGTCGCCGCCCTTGATCATGTCATAAAAGAGACGGAAAACACTGTCACCGTCATGTTTGTAGTTCTTGGCGGCATTTATGCCTCCCTGAGCCGCAACAGAGTGTGCGCGCCGAGGAGAATCCTGGTAACAGAATACCTTTACATTATAGCCCAGCTCTCCCAGCGCGGCCGCTGAGCCGGCTCCGGAAAGACCGGTACCAATGATGATTATATCAAGTTTCTTTTTGTTAGCCGGGTTTACAAGCTTCGTAGTCGACTTGTACCTGGTCCACTTTTCTTCAAGCGGTCCTTCCGGGATCTTTGCATTGAGCGTTATCATGGAGTTTTGTTTATTCAGGTTATTTGAACAGCCATATTACAAGAGGAATAACAGCGAATCCGAGCGGCAAGACAATGGCATATATGAGCGCAAGACCCCTGATCACCGGAGTCCAGAAGTCATTTTTAAGCCCCAGTGTCTGAAAGGCCGACTGAAGAGCATGAAAAAGGTGGAACCCGAGAAGGATGAAGCAGACCCAGTAAAGGATGACATATCCCGGGAAGGTGAAAAGCTGCCAGGCAATCGAATAGAAGTTCTCCGGATCACCCTCAACCAGCCCCAGCTTGATGAAATAAAAATTGAAGAAATGAATAATAAGGAAGATAAGTACAGAGCCTCCTGTCCAGATCATGAATTTGGAGAATGCTGAGGTCTCCGACCTGTTGCTGACTTCGTATCTGACGGGCCTCGACAGCCAGTTCTGTATCTGAAGGGTAATTCCGTATACAACATGTATCAGAATGGTAAGGAAGAGTAGTATTTCCACCACTTTTACAAGTGGGAAGGTCGCCATGAAATGGGCAGCACTGTTGAATGGTTGCGGATCATCTTTCAGAAGCATCAGATTGATGCCCAGGTGAACCGGCAGGAACAGGAGCAGAAACAATCCTGCAAGAGCCATAACAAACTTTTTTGATACGGCAGAAAAAAGTATCTTGTTCATCGGCCTGGTACTTTTGGTTTAAGGTAAGGATTAAGAAAATGATTTATTCATGGTAAATTTAAAGAGTTTTTTGGCATAATCAAATGGTTGGAAAGGATGAGAACAGCTTACAAGGGTATAGAAATCACCTACAATACTGATGGCAATGGATGTCCAATTGTTTTGCTTCATGGATATCTCGAGTCAAAAGAAGTATGGAAAGATCTTACAGCTATTTTATGCAAGGGCTACAGGATCATTGCTATAGATCTGCCAGGTCACGGTGACTCGGCCATCCTGGCCGGGACACATACGATGGAGCTGATGGCCGGGGCAGTATATGCGGTCATTGAAAAGGAGAAGTGCGGGAAAGTTATCCTGGCAGGCCATTCTCTTGGAGGTTATGTGGCACTCGCTTTTGCTGAGTTATACCCCGAAAGGCTGGCAGGGTATATACTCTTTCATTCACACCCACATTCTGATTCTCCTGAGGCCATAGATAAGCGCAAGAGGGAAATAGCGATAGTAGAGGCCGGAAGAAAGAACCTGATGTATCCGTCGAATGTGTCAATGATGTTCGCTGAAAAGAACCTTTCACGAATGCCCGGCGCACTGGCCAATATGGAGCTGATTGCCTCGCGGTGTCCCGATGAAGGTATTATTTCTGTTCTCAGGGGGATGATGGCAAGGCCTTCAAGAGTCCATGTCATTGAAGAGGGGAGAATTCCCCTACTGTGGATTCTGGGAAGGCATGACCTCTATTTTACTCCGGAGAAAGCCACGGGAAATGTCCGGCTTCCTGGCAACTGCAAAGTGGTTATTATGGAAGATTCCGGTCATCTTGGTTTTGTAGAAGAACCGGATCATTCAGCAGCAATCATTACCGAGTTTGCCGGAGGACTACAGTGTTGATGCTGTTGCTTCGGCCTGGATGCTCCCTATATATTCAAGTGCCTCGAGAAGTGTTTTATCAATCTTCTCCCAGAGAGGGTAGAAACCCTTGTTGTCAAGCATGTTTCGTGCAATGTATGCCTTAAGTTGGATATACAGGATGTTTTCAGAAGTCTTGATTCCTTCCCTGTCTGGAGGAATACCGTTCTCAGATGCATATCCAATAAATTTATCCATGAGGTTCTGACCTGATAACCATGCATCCAGAGCAGGAAGGTCACGGAATTTTTTCATTGCTTCGCGGTTATCTTCAGTATATTTCAGAGCATACCGGTAAAGAAGCCCTGAATTTCTGACAGATATGAAATAGTCTGAGATGCCTGCAGTGTCAATTGGGATAAAGATATCAGGCATGATCCCGCCGCCACCGTATACTGTCTTTCCTCCGGGGGTGGTATAACGCAGAGAATCGGGTAAATCTATTGAGTCAACCTGCTCAAATTCACCATGAACAAATCTTGTACCCAGTTCTTCATAATATTTTTCGATGCCTTCGTCATAAGGTTTCTGTATAGACCGGCCGGTGGGGGTATAGTATCGTGCTATGGTGAGTCTCATGCCCGATCCGTCCCGGAACATAACCGGTTCCTGTACCAGCCCCTTGCCGAATGACCGGCGGCCAATAATAGTACCGCGATCATTATCCTGCACGGCTCCTGCCAGAATCTCGCTTGCTGAGGCGCTCCACTCATCGATGAGTATAACGAGCTCACCTTCCTCAAAATCACCGTTGGATGTTGCTCTCAGCTCCTGCCGGGGTTTTGACTTACCCATTGTAAAGACAATGAGCTGACCTTCCGGAAGAAACTGGTCAGCAATCATCGTGGCAGCATCCATGACACCGCCCGAGTTGCCTCTGAGGTCAAGAATCAGTTTTTTCATTCCCTGCTCCTTGAGTTCATTCAATCCCTTCTGAAATTCCTCATGGGTATTCAGGGCGAAGTTGGATATCTTGATATATCCCACATTGTCTGACATCATGTATGAGACGTCTACACTGAAGATAGGAATTTTATCGCGTATGATGGTAAAAGACAAAAGGTCAGGAACACCCTTCCTGTCAATTTTCAGGTTAACCCTTGTTCCGCGCGGGCCCTTCAACATCTTCACGATGTTTTCATCCGGGATTCCTTTTCCGGCAATTAGTGAGTCTCCCACATAGATGATCTTGTCACCCGCCATGATCCCGGCTTTTTCTGAAGGGCCGCCAGGGATGGTACTTATTATCAGGACAGTGTCTGTTATCATGTTAAATGAGACACCTATGCCGTCGAAATTGCCTTGCAGAGGTTCATTTGCCTCGGCGAGGTCGCGGGCGGGTATATAAACAGAATGGGGGTCAAGCTTGCGCAGCATCATAGGGATAGCCTCTTCTATGAGCGCATCGCGGTCTATTGTGTCGACATAATCTGATTCAATGATATCAAGTATGCGGCTCATCTTGTCACCGGAAGCAGGGAAGGTGGTACTAAGCCCGGTATTCGGATGAGGCATGTAAAAACCGATAAGGATTCCTAATGCAATGCCTGCGGAGATAATAAGCGGAAGATATGCTCTATTGTATTTCATTTTCCTTTTCTTCTAATTCGATATAAACCATCTCGATTCCTGCTCTTTTAAGCAGTTCAATGCCTTCAAGGTTACGGTACTGGTTGCTGTAAACGACCCGCCTGATACCTGCCTGAATGATCAGCTTCGAGCACTCCATACATGGTGAATCGGTGATGTACAGTGTGGAATTCTCACTTGAGTTATTTGACCTGGCAACCTTGGTTATGGCGTTTGCCTCAGCATGTAAAACGTAAGGTTTGGTCACATTGTTTTCATCCTCACAAATATTTTCAAATCCGGCGGGAGTGCCATTAAAGCCATCAGATATTATCATTTTGTCCTTTACTATCAGTGCTCCCACCTGCCTTCTTTTGCAATATGAGTTCTCAGCCCATACCGCAGCCATCCGCAGATACCGCCTGTCAAACTGCAGCTGTTTTGCGCCGTAGGGGTGAATGGCATCCTTCTTCGTCATCCCTCTTGTTTTGGATTGACAAACATAATTGATTTTATGCTAACTCAGATGTATATTTCACCTTTAAGATAAAGCATTGCATTGCCAGCAATCAAAGTGCGATCTTCAGCAAGGGTGCATTCAAGATACCCACCCCTTGAAGAAAGCTGTCTTGCTTTAAGGGCTTTTCGCCCGAGACGCTCTGACCAGAAGGGGGTAAGAGTAGTATGAGCAGAACCGGTCACTGGATCCTCATCAATGCCGGCTCCGGGCACAAAGAAGCGCGAGACGAAATCAACATCATTACCGGGGGCGGTAACAATTGTCCCCCGTCCCTCGGCCCGGGCAAGCTTCCTGAAGTCGGGTGCAAGATTAATTATGTCGCTTTCCGTTTCATACAGAAGAAGATAATCGCTTCTTCCCCTTAAGCATTCAACGGGTTCCCTGCCCATGCTTTCCCTTATGATGTCAGGCAATTTGCATGGTTCGGGAGTATCGGTTGGAAAGTCAAGCTCAAGCATCCCGCTCTTTTTCCTTACAATAAGATCACCCATATGCAAAGAATGGAATGTCACCTCATTCCTTTCAGGCTGAAGGATATTCATCACCACGAAGGAGGAGGCCAGCGTTGCGTGACCGCACAAATCCACCTCAGTGACAGGTGTAAACCATCTTATGGACCAGCCATTTCCGTCGGGCAGAATAAAAGCTGTCTCCGCCAGGTTGTTTTCCATGGCAATCTTCTGCATAAGATCAGCAGAGGGCCACTCGCTCAGAATGCACACGGCGGCAGGGTTGCCGGTGAAAGGAGCTGTGGTGAAGGCATCTACCTGATAAATGGGGACCGTTTTCATTTCAATGTTTTTGTATCGCGGTCAAAGTTATGAATGTTTGATGTAAAATATTATTCTGATAACAGGTTAAGTATTTTATCTTCGTAAAATGATAACACTTCCAGACACAAGCCTGGGAACAGCAATTTTCAGACTGACCCCGGCACGGTGCAATATTTATGTTGTCAGCAGGCAGGGCAGGGTGATACTCGTTGATACGGGCATGCACATTGACCGTGGAAGGGTGGAGAGTGCTCTCTCGAGGAAAGGCATTATACCTGAGGCAATTGTTCTGACCCACACTCACTTTGATCATGCAGGCAATGCAGCATGGCTGGCCCGTGAATATGGGTCGGAGGTAATTGTCAACACAGCAGAGAGCGAATTCCTTGCAAGGGGAGATACCCCCATACCCTCGGGAACAGTATCATTCACTAAAGGACTTGTAGGTATCGGAAGAAAGATTACCCCGGTATTTAAATATGAACCATGCAGTGCTGATCATATTTTTGATGAGACATTTGACCTGAGCCGTTACGGGCTGAACGCCTTTGTGATGCATACACCCGGGCATTGTGCAGGCGAGTCAGCAGTGATAATCGATGGCGAAGTTGCAATAGTGGGTGATTCACTAATTAATATACCCACTGTAAAAATATTTCCTCCTTTTGCCGATGATGTAAAGGAGCTGCTCAGGAGCTGGGAGAAGTTGCTTGCAACAAGATGCCATACATTCCTTCCGGGCCACGGAAACCCAATCAGCCGTGAGCAGATAACTGCCGAGTACAGGAAGAGGATGGCAGCCATATGAGAGTGCCCTTATTCCGTTTTTCCCCTTTTTACTTGCTGCTGAACGATTTTTTCTGTAATTTGTAATTTATATGTATGTAGCAACCGGAGGAAGCTTTTGCGATCTCCCCTAAATACTATTCAGAAATGGTCACAGTAGTCATCCCAGCATTAAATGAGGCCGAGACCATTAGCCACGTCATTAAGCTTGTGAAAGGTTCCCCTTTGGTCTCGGAGGTTATTGTCATGGACGACAAGTCGACAGACAATACTATTGCTGTTGCCAGGGAGGCAGGGGCAACGGTCTATACAAGCACAATGCTGGGCAAGGGAGCCTCGATGCGCGAAGGAATAATGTTTGCCTCAAATGAATTACTGGTGTTTCTCGATGCAGACATAACGACATATCCGCCTGATGTCGTTGAGCTGATGACAAAACCTCTTTCAGACGACACAGCCGATTTTGTAAAATCATCTTTTACCAGGCAGGCTGGAAGGGTTACCGAACTGGTGGCAAAACCTCTGCTCAGCCTGCTCTTCCCTGCGCTGACACGATTCTCCCAGCCTCTCAGTGGGATGATTGCGGGCAAGAGGTCTTTGATGAGTAAGCTGGAGCTTGAAAATGATTATGGTGTCGATATAGGTATTCTAATTGATATGCATCTCTTCGGGGCACGGATCACTGAGGTTAACATTGGCTACATCGAGAACAGGATGCAGGCCTGGGAGCAGTTGTCAAAAATGTCGCTTGAGGTATCACGGGCCATCATCAAGCGGGGTGAGCCACTGGCATCGGCAGTAAATGAGACACTGGAAAAAGTGAGGGTGCTGAGGACCCAGATGGAGTATGCATTAAGAGAAAATGTGAAAGGATTATCCAGGATGGTAGTCTTTGATATGGATAACACACTTCTTAACGGCAGTTTTATTACTACAGCCTCCCGTTTGCTTGGTTTCGAAGAGGAACTGATCGAGATAGTGACTCATAACGACAACGCCTTTATACGCACAAAGCTAATAGCCACTCTCATGAAGGGTCATACAATCAAGGAGGTGCTTGACGTTGTCGACGCCATACCTGTTGTTGAGGATGCCCTTGAAGTAGTGACAGAGATTAAGCGAAGGGGGTATGTATGCGGGATCATAAGCGACAGCTATGATGTGGTGACTAACCATCTGAAGAACAAGCTTGGAATGGATTTTTCCGTTGCCAATGAGCTCGAATTCTCAGGTAGCATTGCAACTGGCGAAGTCAAGGTCCCGTCTTACTTTCTCAGAAACAGGCAGAGTCAGTGCAGTCATGAATATTGTAAGTCAAATGTCATTCGCCAGCTTTCATCCAACTATGAGATAGATATCAAGGACATTACAGCTATTGGAGACAGCGATAATGATATCTGCATGGTGAGGGAGTGTGGCACGGGCGTCTCATTCTTTTCTCATAACAAATATCTTAATCTCGTTGCCGACCACCTTATCACCGTGAGATCGTTTATACCACTGCTTGAAATTGTAAAATAAAAATTTCCTGCATAATCCTCACCCTCGCTCTAGTGTAGGTGAGCATGACGGATTGCCAGTCACAGTCTCAGCCTGATGTTTATCCTTGCCAGAACGGCTGTCACGCCTACCATAAGCAGTGCCCATATTATTGAGCCGACAACGGCAACAAGCGGTTCTGCCGATTGCTTGTAAATGAGTATGGGTATCCCCGACATCCAGATTGCGTGGTAGAGTATATCAGGCGCGAGATATGTAGTGAGTGAATATTGTCCGGCAGGTCTTACAAAGGTTGCCCAGTTCCTCATATTTCTTACATCTGCAAGCCAGTAGATCAGGATAAATACAAGGAAGCTGATGCCGTTGCATATCATTCCCCAGCTGGGTGTTGCATATATCTTGGAAATAATGAACCAGTTTCTCAGAATGAGGCCTGTTATAATACTTAGAATACCTATTACCGTGAAAACGATTATAATCCTTCCGGATTCTGACGAGGTCTGTTTCCGTAGCATCACCCCGGCAAGAACGCCTGTCAGGACGATGAAAGGAACGTTTCCTTCCAGTAATATTCCAAGTGCAGGTTTGACCGGATCAAGGAATCCGAGAAGGTGAAGACCTGAAAGGATGTTCAGAAGGAAGAAGAAAAAGGTGACAAGGAGAACTTTTAATAACGAGTCTCGGAGCAGGAGCCAGGTGAAGGCACCGACGAGGTAACCCCATCCTATGAGTCCGAGGATGCCCCACCATCCTGTAATCATCCACCCCGGGTTATCAGGCTGGCCTGATCTGAACTTAATTGCCAGCATCAGCAATGCGAGAGCTCCGACGGCCCTAAGCCCACTCTTCAGATACCTGCCGGTCTTTTCAGGATAATCATTCCAGACGACAAAGACAGAGACATACATAAGCAATGCCCATAGATCTTTGCTTATTCCTGTCAGTTCGGCAGTCACTCTTCCTGTATTGAGCATAAGCACTCCTATGATTAAGAGGCTCAGGGTACGAATAATTATGTGGATACTGATCTTGCCCATAGAATCTCCTTTCTTCAGTCTGTTTGAGAGGGCGAAGGGGATAGCCATTCCCACGATGAAGAGGAATCCCGGGAAGACCCAGTCGGCGAGTCCCATGCCGTCGAAGTCTGCTTTTGTGTGGCCCAGCCATGACGGTGCCACCCTCATGTTGAGGTCATTGACAAAAAGCATGAGCAGGAGTGTTAGTCCTCGCATTATATCAACCGAGGAGATCCGGACGGATTGTGTCATGGCAGGTGTTGTTTTACCTGCTAATTTAACAACAAAAAAAGGCATCCCATATGGTGATGCCTTTTTTGGATTTATAGTCTGATTATAAAACGGGCAGAATAACCCTGTTGATCACATGTATCACTCCGTTTGTTGCCTGAATGTTCAGGAAGTCGGGGATGAGGAATGAGTCGCGTTTCGCAGCGTCGGTGATCTTTATTTTTGTTACATCGATCATAAAGCTCTGTTCATTGAGCGTCTTGACACTCAAAGGCCCGTTAGGAAGGTCGCTTGAATAAACGCGGCCGCTGACAACATGATAGAGGAGGACTTTTGTAAGGCCATCTTTACCGATAGCGCCTATCAGTTCCTCAAAGCTGTTCAGCTTAAGTTCAGCCAACAGTGCAACGAAAGCATCGTTTGTCGGGGCAAATACGGTGAAAGGACCGCCGGTGGCAAGTACACCATCAAGCTCAGCATATTTAACTGCCTCTACGAGGATGCTGAGATTTGGATTACCGGCTGCTATCTCAACTATATTTTTTGTCGGAGGCATAAGCACCTTGTCAATGACGTGTATGACGCCGTTTAGAGCTTTGATGTCTGCGCGTACAACTTTGGCATCATTGATCATCACACCGCCATTAAGCTTAACCTCTACAGCTGCTCCGTTAAGCGTGGGTACGAAACCGTTTTTAAGCTGATATGAATATACTTTACCGTTCACGGCATGGTACAGAAGTATCGGACGAAGCACATCAGCCGGGATATCCCAGATACCTTTCACACCAAGTTCTTTGAAGAGCTTATTGAAAGCCTCATCTGATGGTGCAAACAGTGTCAGCTGGTTCTTTGCCACCGTCGACAACAGATCGGTTTTGACAAGAGCTATTATAAGATTCACGAATGTGGGAGGTCTCTTGGAGTATGCAGGTGATCTGCCGCCAAATTTAAGGAGGTCGTCCTCTGCAAGGAAGAGTTCCGGGTAGAGTTCACTGTTCTCAAGCAGAGTAGGGATATCAGCAAGGCTGCCTTCCGGTTCAGCAGGCTGAAACTGGTCTTCTTCCTTGCTGCAGCTTACTGCCGCAAGTGACATGGAAAGTATTAATGCCAGAGCAAACTTTCCGGTGCTTAAATTGAATTTCAAGGTTTTCATGAATGTTCGTTTTATAGTTATGATTATAGAACATAATAATACTATAAAGTGTTCACAGAAAAATAATAAAAATTGTCTATAATGCTTCAATGACATGTTTAACAGCAATATAAAATTAATTTATAATTTATGGCCTAGTAATTAAATGTTTATATAATATCCCAACAATATGTACAATAAATAGAATTACGGGTTGAATTACTACTGTCGTGAGAACCAGACAAGGAAATTATTTGCAGGTTTGGAAATAGAAAGTGTGAGTGTGAGAGTGAGTGTGAGGAAAAAAGAGATGAGAGTGCTCGCTCGAGCTAACTCGCTCTCGCTCTCACTCTCACTCTTTTTTCAGTACCCGGAGCCGGGATCGAACCGGCACGGCATCGCTGCCACTGGTGTTTGAGACCAGCGCGTCTACCAATTCCGCCATCCGGGCAGTATTGTCCTGCGGTCTTGCAGTCTGCGAATGTATTGAAATAATTGCTAAAGACAAAAAATGTTGCACCCTGCACCCTGCACCCTGCACCTTGCTCCTAACAGCTATTGACTCACCTTTCTAGAACGAGCAATTCCACCTTCCTGAACTCTACCGGATGCGACTCTGCCTGAAGGGAAATGTACCCGCCCTCAAGAGGTGTGCCATCAGGTAAAGGAAATCCTTCCGGTTTGTCACCACCGATCTGAGGCTTTGAATAAGTCATAACGGTGTCACCATTTACCAAATGATGTATCAGGCTGTCACCATAAACGATAAGCTCCGCAGTGACCCAGACATCACCCGTGAATGTGGCGGAAGAGGATGGGATACAATGATCTGTGATAAGTGTTGTGTCAATTACAATATGTGTTCCGGGAGTGCAGACATTCATGGTATGCCTTACGTCGCCGTCAGTGCCCCCAAGAAACTGCGCCTCAATTGAAACCGGGAAACTCTGGTCTTCCAGGACCGATTCAGGTGATTGGCTGTGAAACATTATGCCACTGTTGCGATAAGCCCATGAGGGTCCGTCGGGGCACTGTTCTCCGGTGAACCTGTACTCGACCCTCAGTCTGTAGGATGAGTAGGGGGTCTGGTAATATATATGACCGAATTCATTATTGAATTGCTCATATTCGGAGTAGGATACCTTTATTACTCCATCCTCAACCATGAAAGTGTTCTTATAGTTTTCTCCGAGCGGAGATCCGGCGATCTTGATTATCCATCCCTCAAGGTTCTGCCCATTGAAGAGGGAGATCCAGTTTTCTTTAGCTGCCGGCGGGTTTCCGCAGGAGGACAACAATGTGATGACTGTGAGCGTAATAATAAGGTTCTTCATAATAGAGATATTAGTATAACAGTTTGACAGACCACCCCCCCGTCCCGATGGATCGGGACGGACCCCTCCTCACTGAGGAGGGGAAACTATGTCTTGACCCAGGTTCCCTGCTCCTCGCTCCTTGCTCCTTGCCCCCTGCTCCTTGCTCCATGCTCTTTTCCGCACAACTCTTCAATCGCTTTCTGTATCCCCTCAGCATCATACCCGCACTCATGCCACAGTTCCTGCTGTGTGCCGTGCTCTACAAAATAATCAGGAATACCCAGCCTGCGAAGGTCAGGCTTATAACCGTGGTCAGCGGCAAATTCCAGAACAGCGCTGCCAAATCCTCCCTTTATCACACCGTCCTCAACGGTAATGACCTTGCTGAATCGCTTCATTACCTCATGCAGCACTGCCTCATCGAGAGGATTGGCAAAACGCATGTCATAATGCATCACTGAGATTCCCTTTTCAGCAAGCCTGCCCGTTGCTTCAACAACAAAGTTGCCCGGATGACCGATACTAAGGACCGCAATATCCTCTCCCTCGCTGATCAGCCTTGCTTTTCCGACCTCTATCTCATTGAAGGGCTGCTGCCAGTCACATATTACACCCGTGCCTCGCGGGTAGCGGATGCTTATTGGCCCTTTTATCTTTTCAAGCTGAGCGGTGTACATCATGTTACGCAGTTCCACCTCATCCATTGGCGCGGCGGTGATCATCCCCGGTATATTGCGCATGAATGCGATGTCGAAGAAACCGTGATGTGTGGCGCCGTCTGTTCCAACCAGTCCACCGCGATCGAGACAGAAGATAACTTTCAATCCCTGGATAGCGACGTCGTGCACCACCTGATCATAAGCTCTCTGCATGAATGATGAGTAGATGTTACAGAAGGGCAGTAGTCCGTTGGCAGCCAATCCTGCAGAGAAAGTCACCGCGTGTTGCTCGGCAATACCAACATCGAAAGCCCTGTCAGGCATCTCTCTCATCATGATGTTGAGTGAGCAACCGGTAGGCATGGCTGGTGTGATGCCGACGATCTTTTCATTCTGTCTGGCCAGCTCGACTATGGTGTTACCGAACACCTCCTGGTACAGGATATGCTTCTGGCAGCTTTCAGGTTTGATCAGCTCTCCGGTACATTTATCAAATTTCCCGGGTGCGTGAAATACGGTCTGGTTCTCTTCGGCTTTCGGGAATCCTTTGCCCTTGACTGTTATGCAGTGAAGTAGCTTTGGCCCGGGTATGCTCTTCAGATCCTGCAGCACCTTTGCAAGGTGCAATACATCATGTCCGTCAATCGGGCCGAAATATCTGAATTTCAGTGCCTCAAACAAATTACTCTGTTCAAGCACCGAGCCTTTGATGCTTCCTTCGATCTGTGAAGCAAGTGACTGTGCTTTTCTTCCAATTTTTTTATGTTTCCCCAGCATCCGCCAGATCCTGTCCTTAAACCTGTTGTATGTCTGACTGGTGGTGATGTCCAGAAGATACTCCTTTAGTGCGCCTACACTTGCATCAATCGAGATGTTATTATCATTAAGTATAACAAGCAGGTCAGCCTTCTCATGCCCTGCGTTGTTCAGTCCCTCGAATGCCATGCCGGCTGTCAGCGCTCCGTCGCCGATGACTGCCACCACCTTGCGTTTTTCACCCTTTCTGTAGGCTGCCACAGCCATACCCAGTGCGGCTGAGATAGATGTAGAGGAGTGCCCCACACCGAACGCATCATATTCACTTTCTGCCATGCGAGGGAATCCGCTGATGCCCTTGTATTTCCTGTTGGTGTGAAATCGCTCCTTGCGACCGGTAAGTATCTTGTGTCCGTATGCCTGGTGACCTACATCCCACACAATCTTGTCATACGGAGTGTTAAAGACATAATGAAGGGCTACAGTCATTTCAACAACTCCAAGGCTGGCACCCAGGTGACCAGGATTATTGCTCACCTCATCAATAATATGCTGACGCAACTCATTGCTGACCCTGACAAGGTCAAGCTGATCGAGCTTACGCAGATCATCAGGGGTCTTTATGTTGTCGAGGAGTCGCTTTGTGTCTGACATATGAGATGTCTCATTAATGACCGATCAAAGATACTTATATTTTAACTTTTAAGTCAGCCTATCTTGTGACAAGGATGGTGGTAAATATTCACTATTGTTAATTAATCAATCAACTATTAACAACATGGTTTCCCATTTATTGTTTAATTCGCGGCAGAGGTAAAATAAAAAAAATAGCATGGTCTCTCTGAAATCATTTTTACCGGTTGTTCTCATGGCACTTGTGGCTGGTTCATGTGTAACAGGGAAGAAGTATAATACTCTCAGTGACAGGGCTGATCTGCTTCTTGGTGAGCGTGACTCGCTGAAAGCAGAAAACATCTGGCTCGCCATGTCAAACAGGGAGCTGACGTCGAAGTCAGAGAAGCTGACAGAAGAGACAGACAGTCTCACCGGAGAGCTGAAAAGGGTTCAGGCAGACCTGACGCAGACCAGGGATGAATATGTCAGGCTCTCAACGCGTTATGCTGATCTCCAGAAGGCACAGGAAGAGCTTGTCAGCGGAAGGGCACAGGAGACACAGCGGCTGCTGGCAGAGCTGAGGGCAGCGCAGGCAGACCTGCAGAAGAAGGAAAATCTGCTGCGTGAGCTCGAGATGAATCTTGACACCAAGAAAGCGTCGCTCGAGGAGCTGACATTCGAACTGGAGAAGCGCAATGCCCGTCTGACTGAGCTTGAGAAGATGCTTGACGCTCAGCAGAAGGCAGTCAGGGAGCTGAAGGCAAAGGTGTCGGAGGCCCTTTACGGTTTTGAGAACAATGGCCTCTCGGTGACAATAAAAGACGGAAAGGTTTACGTATCAATGGATGAGAAGCTGCTGTTCAAGACAGGCAGTTATGAGATCGACGCCAACGGCCGTGCTGCTTTGCGTAAGCTAGGGGCTCTCCTTGAAAGAAACACTGATATCGGGATCCTTGTAGAAGGTCACACAGACGATGTGCCATACAGGTCTTCTTCAGGGCAGCTGTTGGACAACTGGGATCTCAGCGTTAAGAGGGCAACAACTGTCGTAAGGGTTCTGACACAAGATTCAAAGATTAGCCCGAAACGTCTCACAGCCTCCGGTCGTGGAGAATACATACCGGTAGACCCGCTAAAGACGGTAGAGGCAAGGCAGAAGAACCGGCGCACGGAGATAATTCTTACACCTGATCTATCAGAGCTTTACAAGATACTTGAGAGTTACGAATAGAGTATTTATTCCTCAGCCTCGCCAAGCCTCACATTAAGTCGCACCAGAGCTTCCATAAGGTCTTCTTCAGGTTTCAGGAAGTCAAAATCTTTCCAGAAGTCTGAATCATAACCGGTGATGGTGCGTGAGAAGACTGAATAAACCGGGGCTGTTTCATCATGATCAAAGCGGGAGACATTATTCAGCTTATGATCAGTCACAGCCAATTCAAAGAAGACGTTGAAGCGGCTGTTAAAGACTCTCTTTCTTCCCTTTGCCAGGAACCCCAGGTCACCTCTTACATGTGAAAGAAAGTACCTTCCGTTGACAAGACGGTAATGGGTCCGGTATCGCACATATTCAGGTTTCATTGAAAAGTCGCGTGGCAGACGGCTTACATAAGCTTCGCTGGTCTGGTCAATATAGTCGGGATTCAGTTCAAATTCGGCAGATACAACGGCATAGTTGTCTACATTGATGTAGACATCACCCTGCATCAGCGGTTCCGTGATCCATGGCCTCTGTTTGAAGGATATGACAAAAGCGGTCTGGTCATCTATTGTCACTATGTCAGTAAGCTTATATTCATATGATTCGAATGACTGCGGATCCAGGAAGTCGAACAACTGCCTTATGATGTCAAGTGTCATTGTCGAACTCAGTCCTGCCTTGAGCCTGACTGCCAGTGTATCCTTCACCTCCAGGTTCTCAATTTTTCTGCTTCGGAGCACCTTCAGCTGGTCTCCCAGCAGCGATCTGGCATAGGGGCTTTTGTATATCTGTACCACAGCTTCGGAATAGACCTGTGGTTCCTTTTTCCTGTAAACTCCCTCACGATAGAAGCCGGTGAGCAATGCAGGGGTAGTACCATAGTTTTCAGCTATGGATGCCACAGTGTTGCGTATGATCAGCAAAGGGTCCTGTGCCCTGATTATTATCTCAGGGATAGGGATGTAATCGCGCTCCATACTTATTATCATGATGTTGCCGGGAAGACTCCTGACAGGGATCTGCCGGTTGATATATCCGACATATGACACTGAGAGTGTATCGTTGAGGCATTCGCCGGATATTTTCAGGATGAAGTCGCCATTGTTATTGGTTACTGTGCCACGGCCCCGGTGGCTTATTCCGATGGTGGCATAGGGCAGCGGCTCAGAAGTGGCAGCATCGGTTATCCTGCCTGTTATGATAATCCACTCGGGAAGAGACACACTGGTTGTATCCGTATGCTCTTCAATAATGTCATGATAGAGGATTATATGTTTTCCGATGACGGAATATTTAATCTCCGGGTTACCGGTAACCGAATCAAGTATTTCCCTTACTGTTGTCTCAGTTGCAGGGAGGTTAAAGCTCCTGTCGGCGTTTATTATTTCCGTATCATAAGTAAAAATGTAGCCTGTAAGTCTGCCTACCTCATGTAAAGCCCTGCCTGCCCTGATGCTGCTGCCAGGTATCTTCACACTCTTTTCAAGGACACTTTCCTGGGTGTAAAGCCTGGGTGTCAGCAAAAGCAGGCCGGCAATCAGGATCCATATTCTCTTTTCATGTCCTGTCGGCCACATCTGATCTTTTTGTTCCTACCTGAGAAGAAGGCTGTATGTCTCTCCATCGCGCACGGAACGGAGGTTAAAGGTAGTGCAAATAACCTGAATTATTGTATCCTTCGGCTGATTATCAAACATTGATGTGAGCCTGAAATCATTGATATCCGCATCTGCGGCTACGATATCGATATTGAATGTGCGCTTAAGATCGGCAAAGACTTCGCTGAGCCTTTCTCCTTCAAAGGCGAGCATGTCTGTATGCCACGAGATATAATTCGTATTGATATTACGCTCCTGTGAAGAGTTATCAGCAGAAAGCTTTCCTATGAAGTCAGGTTCGAGGGTCATGCTTTGCGAGCCATCATTGCTTGAAAGCATCACTCTTCCGGTTGAGACAAATACCTCAACCTCGTTGTTACCGTTATCGGTTATGACATTGAATGAAGTACCAAGTACTCTCACTTTTGCATTACCTGCGTCAATAATAAAAGGGCGTGAAGGATCGGGTGTGATGTCGAAGTAGGCTTCCCCTTCCAGTGTCACCCTGCGGCTGTTACGGCCAAAGTTTCCCTGGTATGTCAGCCTGCTGTCACGGTTCAGGTAAACCCTGCTGCCGTCAGAGAGCAGAACCTCAATATTCTTTTCATCAGAGGCAGAGGCAACAATCACCTTTTCCGGTGCTGCAACCTCAAATGCCAACCATCCGAGCCCTGCAACAATGATGACCATGGCGGCTATGCGCAGAAAAGACTGCATTACTGATCTCTGGGGAAGCTTGATAACGGGTTTTTCGGATTCAATCCTCTGGTTCAGTTTATTCCATGCCTTGTCAACATCAATACTTCTTTCGGTATCTGTATACCTGAGGTCATTCCATTTCTTCATTATATCTCCCTCTTCACTTAACAGGATGCGGGCGGCTTCGCCGTCTGCCGACTCTTCACCCGAGAGCCATGCCGCAGCATCAGCCCACTCCTGTTCAGTCATTTTTTCTATTTTTTCATTCTTTTTCATCACTCTGCCAGTTCTTTTCTGAATTCTTTAAGCGCCCTTCCCATATTTGACTCAACCGTCTTCAGGGAGACCGATAGTTTTTCAGCTATCTCACAATATTTTAATCCTTCAAACCTGTTCATTTTAAAAATCTCGCTGCATCTAACTGGAAGCCGGTCGAGAACACGAGCAATCCTGATCTGAAGCTCGTTGTAATATATAGTCTCTGTGACAGGTTCGGAGACTATCTCTGCTCTTGCTGCAACTTCGCCTGCATGCCTGTCAACCACCTTCTGATGTTCTATATAGTGGAGTGACCTGTTATGCACCGAGCGGAAAAGATATCCTTTCAGAGAACTCTCAATTTTAAGGCTTTCACGGTCCTGCCACAGTCTGAAGAAAAGTTCCTGGACTATCTCTTCCGATGTGTCGTGGTCCTTAAGTATTGTTTGCGCATACCTTACCAGTGAAACGTAGGAGGAGCGGAAGAGTGTCTCAAACTCCTGTTTGTCTCCCTTCCTGATCCTCCCGATTATCTCACTGTCACTGCTCATGCTGTAACGTTTGCCCTATTCCTGTCTGTCACTGAATTTCACTTTCCGGCTGAGCCTTTTTATAGCTGCCTCAATACTCTGATCAGGCTCGATGACATTGTAATCACCCCAGAAATCCGGATCGGCGAAGGCAGCCACCTCTTCGTTGAAGAAGTCTGAAGCCTTGATCCTCTCCTTTGTTGAGAACTTGACAACATCTTCTTCTGTGCGGTCTGTTATAGCCAGCTCAGACATTGTTGTATAGTTGGTGTTGAAGAGTTTCTTTTGCCAGTCTACCTTGAATTTTACCTCTGCCCTTGAGTAGTTGAAATACCACTTCTCATTTATCTCACGGAAGCGAACAAGGTATGACGTGGCCTCCGGAGTAACCTGCATGCCAATGGGCTTCTTCCTGATAAACATTGATGCTGCCAGTTCCTTGTTCTCAAGGTTAAAGGAGAACTCAGCCTGGGCAACCGCATAGGTCTCAATATCAATATAGAGTTTGCCGTGATACAGCGGAGTGGTTATGGCTGACTTCTGGTAGAAGTTGATCACATAATTTGTTCTGTCATCTATAACCACGATGTTTGAAAGCTCAAGATCATATTGTGCAAGTGCCTCTCTTGTCAGGAAGATTTCAGGATTCTTAACTATGTCAAGATAGAGTGTTGTTGTCGGGCCGCCCTGAAGCCTGAAGAGAACGGTATCTGCCTTCTCAACGTCAGTGTTCTTTCTGCCTTTATAAATCTTGACAGCATCAAACCTGAGGTCATTCTGGTATGGAGCTTTGAAAACCTCAACAACTGCTTCTCCGATAGATACATAGTTACGGTTCTTCTTGATTGTCTCGCGATAGAACCCAGTCATGTCATTTGGGACATCAGGATAGTTAACACTGAAGCGGCTGATGACCTCATCAAGTATCTCTCTGGGCATCAGCGGCTTGACAATTATCTCCTTAATTGGTATCATCGCCGTTTCAAGGGAAATAACATTTCGCTGGCCATTGGTTTTCATCTCGCTGATTGTCATAACAACATTCTTGTACCCGACATATGAGAATTCAACCTTTTCAGCATTGGGTTCCGTTACCTTGAGTATGAACTCACCATCCAGGTTGGTTACCGTTGAAACATTGCTTCCCTGTATCGCAACACCTGCGAAAACCAAAGGAAGGTTTGTTTCTGCGTCAACCACTTTACCTCTTATGATGGTCAGCTCCTGGGGATCTTTCTTCGGCTTGCTTGCCGAAAATACTGATGCAGCAGCCTCACCAGCTATGATAAGTGAGAGAAGCGCTGCAGCCATTACTGAGAAAAAGACTTTATTTTTCATGGTACTCTGTTTTTTGTTTAATTGATTCCAGATCATCTGTTCGTAATAATGACCGGGAATCTCCTCTTTTCCCTATACATTAAACAAAAAAAATTGTTCATTTGCCTTTATGAGAGCCTCTCAGTATCTGAATGCAAGTTACTCACTTTTCTCTTATGCGGGTCGGCGATATACCGGCATTCCTCTTAATCCTCCATTGCCGCCTGCAATAAATGTTGAGCTGACCAGTGTGTGCAACCTTGCCTGTCCTGAGTGTCTGACAGGTATAGCGCTTACAAATAGAAAATCAGGTTTCATCGATTTTGACCTTTCAGGTAAAATTGCCACTGAGCTCTCCGGTACTACTCTCTCTGCATGGCTCTACTTTCAGGGAGAACCGATGCTTCACCCCCGTTTTTTCGAAATTGTCAGCCTCTTTCACAGGATGAACCCGGTCATATCGACCAATGGCCATTTTCTTGATCAAAACAATTGCACCATGCTGGCAGAGTCGGGGCTGAAAAAGATAATTATCTCTTATGACGGAGCTACACAGGAGACCTATTCTGCTTACCGCGCTGGTGGAGATCATACCAGGGTCACAGAGGGAATACAGCTTCTGGCGGAGACCATTGAAAGTACGCGATCATCACTGAAAATGGAACTACAGTTTCTCGTGGGGAGTCACAATGAGACCGAGGCAGGTCAGGTTGCACTTTTTGCAAAGTCGGTCGGGGCATCCTTCAGAATAAAGAGCATGCAGGTGCTCGACAATAAGCGAATTGAGGAGTGGATTCCGGCGGAAAAGAGAAATTCACGCTACATGACAAAACACGGAAAGCATAGTTCTATGCACAAAGTAAAACGGGGGTGTTTCAGGATGTGGAGAGGTGCAGTTATCACAACTGACGGGGATGTTGTTCCATGCTGCTTTGATAAAAACGGCAAAAATATTATGGGTAATCTTTATCACAATTCTTTCAGTGAAATATGGAACGGACCGGAATACAGGAAGTTCCGCGCAAATGTAATGAAGAGCCGCTCGCATGAGGAGATATGCAAGAACTGCCCCCAGGGGAGCAGGTTGTTTTTCAGTAAATAGTATCATTTAAGATCGTTTTTTATATTTTTATCATATTAATAACAACCTGATCATGAAAATCATAAAGAGCTCATTCAAGATTATTGCCTTACTGCTGGCGCTAGTAGTGCTTGTAGCATTTATCATGGCCTCCTCACTCAGGAAGGCTGCGCTGCCTCTCCTTGACGGTGAGCAGCAGTTGTCAGGTCTGACGGATGATGTCAGAGTAATAAGAGATGAGCGGGGAGTACCTCATATCTATGCCACTAATGCTCATGATCTCTATTTTGTCACAGGCTATATCTCGGCACAGGAGCGTATGTGGCAGATGGACCTTATTAGACGTGCCACGAGGGGAAGACTATCGGAGATCTTCGGATCAGACTACATAGAGACCGACCATTTTCTCAGGTTGCTTAACATGACCGCCAAGTCAGAGGTGGTAATTGCAAAAGAGGATCCGATGATACTCGCAGCAATGCAGTCTTACTGTGACGGTGTTAATCTCTGGATAGGAGAGAGAGGTAAAAAACTACCAGCAGAGTTCCGTATCCTGGGATACACTCCTGAACCATGGACCCTTATCGATATGGCCAATATAATAGGGTACATGGGTTGGGAGCTTGCCAAGGATAATCTCACCAATGAGCTTTATAACTACAGGCTCGTCCAGAAGTTTGGAGAAGACAAAGCTATAACGCTTCTGCCGCAATGGAATCTTGATGACGAAGTCGTTTTCCCGGATTATTCCCTTTCTGAAGATGACATAGACAGCACGACTCTCTTTATTGCATCTATTGAGAAGGCTGAGAAGCTGGGTGCGATATCATTTTCAGGAAGTAATAACTGGGCCGTCTCCTCTGCCCGCAGTGAGACCGGAAAACCCATACTCTCAAATGATATGCATCTGGGACTCAGCGTCCCTGGTTATTGGATACAGGTTCACCAGGTGATACCCGGAGAGCTTAACGTGACCGGTGTCATGGTTCCCGGCCAGCCTTTCGTTGTTGCAGGTCACAACGAAAAGATCGCATGGGGCATAACCAACCTGATGGTCGATGACATTGACCTGTTTATTGAGACTGTTGACTCATCAGGCCGATATCTCTTCAAGGGCGAATGGCTGCCAATGGACACCAGGGAGGAGGTCATAAACATTAAGGGAGGGACCACTGAGTCCAGGGTGATTAGTTCCTCTCACAGGGGGCCTGTAATCTCTGAGTTGCGTGGCATCAAAGATGCAGTTATGACAATGAGGTGGTCAGGCTATGACTACAGCGATGAGGTAAGGGCGGTCTATCTCCTTGACAGGGCAGGAAACTGGGAAGAGTTCAGGTCAGCCTTAAGGAACTTCAGGTCTGTCAGCCAAAATTTTGCTTATGCCGATACTGAGGGTAATATAGGGCTGAACACCGGTGGCGGAATACCTGTCAGGAAAGGTAATGGCCTTCTGCCTCGAAGAGGGGAGACAGATGAGTATGACTGGAAGGGTTATGTGCCATTTGAGATGCTTCCTTCATCTTATAATCCGGAGAATGGCTTTGTTTCATCAGCCAACGAGCAGACAGTAACCGCCGGTTATCCCTTTTATATCACCGGCGACTTCGCAGTGCCCTGGCGGATAATACGTATAAGGCAGATGGCAGCGGAAAAGCAGATTCTGGGCATTGATGACTTCAGGAAAATGATAACTGATAATCATTCATCGTATGCCGCAAAACTGACACCCATGATACTCGAAGCGGCGAAGGGTATGGCTAGATCTACTGATGATATCCGGGAGGCAGTTGACCTGCTTGAGGCCTGGGATTACAGGATGGATGCCTCGCTTGTTGCCCCCACCCTTTTTGAGTTCACGCGCGCAGAGCTGGCAAGGAATATTTTGCAGGATGAGATGGGAACTCTCTATGGCGGGGCTCTTGGCAAACAGCATGATCATTATATTTTCAGGATTCTGCATGATCGTGCTGACGGATGGATTGACAACGTCACTACAGCAGAAACAGAAACACTCGATGGTCTGATGGCACAGAGTCTCAGTAATGCGGTTGACACCCTGACAGCAAGGTACGGCGGCGACACTGATAACTGGAGGTGGGGTAAGATTCACTCCATAACTTTTGAACATCCGATGGGTTCGGTGAAGATGGTTGAAAGACTTCTGCGGTTAAACTCAAAGAAATATGGTGTGGGAGGAAGCTACCACACTGTGGAGCCCTATTCCTTCGGCCCAGATTTCAGTTCGGATCATGGAGCCTCAGAGAGACATATCTTCAACACGGCTGACTGGGATAAATCTCTGACGGTAATCCCTACAGGCACTTCAGGAAATCCGGGAAGTCCGTTCTATCTCTCCCAAACAGATACCTATATTAATAATGAGTTCTTTGCTGAACCCTTCACCCTCGATGCTGTTCATGCTGCCAAAAAATATGAAATGATATTCAGACCATCATCCGTAAGATAACAGATAACCGACAACCGATAACAAAAAAGGGGCTCAGCCCCTTTTTTATACAGTCAGTATTTCCTTTTCTTTTGCCTCAACGACTTTATCGATCCGGATGATATGCTTGTCGGTGAGATCCTGGATGATTTTTTCACCGTTCTTCTCCTCATCTTCGGGGAGGCCATCCTTTGCCAGTGCCTTGAGTTCATCAAGGAACCATTTCCGGCTTGTGCGGACGCTTATCTTTGCTGTCTCACCTTCCGATTTTATCTGTTTTACAAGCTGGTGCCTGCGCTCCTCTGTCAGCGGCGGCACATTGATCCGTATCACCTCACCGTTGTTTATTGGAGTCATACCTATGTTTGCCGCAAGTATGGCTTTTTCAATCACCCCCAGCATGGTTTTTTCCCAGGGTTGTATCAGGATACTCTTGGCATCGGGTGTGTTTATGCTTGAGACCTGAGAAAGCGGCGTATGGGTTCCGTAATAATCAACGTGAATGCCGTCAAGAAGCAGAGGGTTTGCGCGCCCGGCACGCAGATGTGAAAGCTCATATTCAAGGTGCTTAATGGCCTTGTCCATTTTCTCCTGAGCTTCTTCCTTTATGAGTTCCAGTTCGTCAGTCATATGATCGGTGTTTCAGATAGAAGCAAATGTAGAAAAAAATATCTTCAGAATGTAACCAGTGTCCCACACTTGCCACCGGCAACCACTGATTCAAGATTGCCTTCCCTGTTCATGTCAAAGACAATGATTGGCATCCTGTTCTCGCTGCACATTGTGAAGGCTGTTATATCCATCACCCTGAGCTTTTTCTCGATTGCTTCGTCAAAGGTCAGCATGTCAAACCGCACAGCACTCTTATCTTTTTCAGGGTCAGCGGTATATACGCCGTCGACGCGGGTGCCCTTCAGTAGCACATCGCAGTGCAATTCAACAGCGCGCAATGCAGAGGCAGTATCGGTTGTGAAAAAGGGATTGCCGGTTCCTCCTGCCAGAATTGATACAATTCCATCGCTTAATGCATCCGATACCCTGTCACGGTTATACAATTCTCCGACAGGTTCCATACGGATTGAGGTAAAAACTTTTGCCCTGCAGCCTGCCCTTACTAGATAACTTTCGAGAGCCAGACTGTTAATGACAGTTGCAAGCATACCCATCTGGTCACCTTTGAGACGATCATAACCCTCCTCGCTGCCTCCAAGGCCGCGGAAGATATTGCCGCCACCGATAACTATTGCCACCTGACATCCTGCATCTGCAATCTTCCTGATCTGACCTGCATAGCTTGTCAGTACGGTGCTGTCATGTCCTGATCCGTCTCTCCCGCCAACAGACTCACCGCTCAGTTTAAGCAGGATTCGCTTATATTTCATTCCTTGTTTTCCTTCTTGAGAGTATCTGTTCTGAGTACATAATAGAGAGGGCAGACTCTTGTAAATGCTGTGACTACCAGTAAGGCTGTTACAAGGATCACTATAAGACCAAGCAGGTCAGTAAGATTGAATACAAAATAGCATGCTATCGCAATTATAGCCAGAGCGAGGCGCACGATCATGTCTACATTACCTATATTTTTTTTCATAGCGTTTTTATTTGGCAGACAAGTTACGATATTTTTTGTTTTGCGGGATAGAACAAAAAAGGCCTCCGTCGGGAAGCCTTTTTATTTTTATCCGGTGTTTTTCAGACGTTAAGCGTATAGCGTAAAAAACCGGTAGCTTTCAGTGCCTTGTCTTTGCTCTCAAGGTACTGCCTGATTGTCAGCTTATTGTCTTTAACATACTCCTGGTTCATCAGGGTGCTCTCCTTGAAGAATTTGTTCAGTTTGCCCTGGGCAATCTTATCGATCATATCCTCCGGTTTGCCCTCACGGCGTGCCAGCTCCCTGCCTATCTCAAGTTCCTGTGCAAGTACTTTCTCAGGCACATCCTCCTTGTCAACAGAGACAGGGTTCATTGCTGCTACCTGCATTGCAACGTCCTTGTAAACCTGAACGTCAATGCCAGCCTTGCTGAAGCCTACCAGTGTGGCAAGCTTGTTTCCCGGGTGGATATATGGTTGCACTTCTCGCCTGTGATGCCACTTTTTTCGAGTACGAGGTCAGCAGCTTTCTTTCCTCCCACATTAATTGACTTGAGACCTTCAAGATCAGAAGGATTTGCTTTCAACGCAGCATCGAGGATGCTATACCCCAGGGCGATGAAGTCAGTGTTTTTTGCTACAAAGTCGGTCTCGCAGTTAAGTGCGATGATCATGCCGGTTTTGCCGTCTGCTGTTGTTCTGGCCAGAACAACACCTTCTGTAGCCTCACGGTCAGCGCGTTTGTTGGCAATCGCCTGTCCTCTCTTCCTGATAATCTCCTGTGCCTTCTCAAAGTCACCAGCGGCTTCTTCGAGAGCCTTTTTACAATCCATCATGCCGGCGCCGGTCATCCTTCTCAGCTTCGCAACGTCAGCAGCATTTATAGTTGACATAATATTTTATCGTTAATAAGTGTTGGTAATATGATTAATCTTCATCCTCTGACACTGCTTCAGGTGATTCAGCTACTTCATCAGCAGCCTCAACCTTTTCGGCAGCGGCCATCACCTCCGGGTGCTCTTCCTCATAGTCAATAGCGCGCAATTTGCTTCTGCGCCCGCCTTCCGCAACCTCTTCCTTCTCAGCCGGTGCACTCTCCTTGTCCTTTTCAGCCTTGCGTTCATTCAGGCCCTCATTGATGGCCTGACACATTACATCTATGACGAGAGATATTGACTTTGCTGCGTCATCATTTGCCGGGATGACGAAGTCTATATCTGAAGGATCAGAATTGGTATCAACCATTGCAAATACCGGGATTCCCAGTCTCTTGGCCTCGTGTACTGCGATATGCTCTTTGCATACGTCAACAACGAAGAGGGCTGACGGCTGACGTGTCATGTCTGCTATTGAGCCGAGGTTCTTCTCAAGCTTGGCCCTCTGACGGGTGATCTGCAGTTTCTCCCTTTTTGAGAGGTTGTCATATGTGCCGTCTGTGGCCATCTTGTCAATCGATGACATCTTCTTAACGGCTTTACGTATTGTGGGGAAGTTTGTAAGCATGCCACCCGGCCATCTCTCGGTGACATAAGGCATATTTACTGCTCCAACCTTCTCGGCCACGATGTCTTTTGCCTGCTTCTTGGTTGCCACAAAGAGTACTTTGCGGCCTGACTTGGCAATCTGCTTCATTGCATTGGCTGCCTCATCTATCCTTGCGGCTGTCTTTTCAAGGTCAATAATGTGTATGCCGTTGCGCTCCATAAAAATATAGGGAGCCATGGCCGGGTTCCATTTTCTTTTCAGGTGCCCGAAGTGTACACCGGCATCAAGTAAATCTTTAAAATTGGTTCTTGACATTTTTTCTTAATTGTTAAGTTTACGTTCTGTGAAGTCAATTGCAGAGTAGTTCCTTGCGGGAAGTCAATGCAATTTAGATACTAAACTTGC
>JALOMO010000162.1 GCA_025455395.1 Bacteroidales bacterium | reverse complement strand
GTAATCTTTAAACTTTTTCAATAATGGCTTACAAAATCAATGATGATTGCACAGCTTGCGGAACCTGTATAGATGAATGTCCGGTTGAGGCTATATCAGAGGGTGATATCTATAAGATTGACCCGGATATATGTACTGATTGTGGTGCCTGCGCCGACGTTTGCCCTGTAGAGGCAATTCATCCGGTCTAAACCGCAGCATTCCATTAAAGGGAAACCGGAAGCTGTCTCCAGAGGCGGCTTCTTTTTTTTTACTCCGGACTGTATTTTGCTCCTGATAGAATCGCCTGTAAATCAGTCATATTCATCAGGTCAGGAAGCGTCACAGCAGGGTTGTTGCGCATATATCTTTCAATAATCCTGAATCCGGTCCATACTACTGCCCTCCCCGGCGATTCTTCTGTAAAATAACTTGTAAAGGGAGCTTCACCGGTAAACTTCCGAATGAGAAAACTGTCCGTTGAAAACAGCATGTCGTGGCTGATGAGATATTCCCACACAGACCCCTCATTAGTCCTGCAGAATTCAAGCTGCCTCCCGGTAAAACCAAACAATATTGTGTCGGAAATATGGGGTATCATCCTCTTTGTGAAATAAAGCAGTTTTGCTTCATGCAGCATTGTGTTCATGAGATTCTTCGTCCCATAGTTCATTGCACGAAAGTCCCACTCAGTTGCAGCCCATGCATATATGCAGTCTGATACGGCATACTCAGGGGTCATCTTGCGTGACTGGTAGTCAAATATCCCGAGGGAAGGGTAATATTTTGAATCTGACCCCAGGTAACGGTCAAGACTGATCATCAGCAGAGAGTCATCGGTTATGATGCTGTTATTAAAGACTGAGATGCATGCTATTACTTCGGGAATAGTCTTGTCCGGAAAGTAGTACATATAGTGTCTGAAGGCATCTTCCAGACCCTCTTCAAAATCACTCAGGTCAGGCCATACCTTTTTCACATCATCCCATAATGCAAGGTTCCGGAGGTCTGAAGCAAAAAGTATGAAGGCTGATTTCCACTTTTCATCCGCAGGGTCACCAAGACCGATGACTGTGCTGTATGTTGTCAGTGCCCTTCCGTATTCCTTCCTCAAAGTGTCTGCAAGGTCACTAAGATCAGGTGGTGCTGTTTCAAATATCTCTTGTGCAAGATCCCTTACTGACAGGTCACATTTAATGCCGGAAACATTTACTTTGTAAGGGTTACGCACACAGGCTGCTGAAACAAGCAGTATCAGAACTGCTGCAGTTATCGAACGCACACAAGCTATGATGGTCATATACTGGGAATGTCGGTATTTTTTCACAAAATAAGGACATTTATTTATAAATTTACATCGCAAAACAGCCTATGATGAAGATAACTAAGAAAGGACAGCGTTCCGCAGTATTGGTAATTTTGTTTCTTGCTGCCATTGCTGTTGATGGGTTTTCACAGAAAATTGAACTGGGCATTCATGCTGATCCACTTATAACATGGATGAGTTCTAATTCTGAATCATATAGCAGTGAAGGCACAGTTCCGGGCTTCAACATTGGGCTCGATGTTTACCTCCCTCTAAATGACAGGTTCTCGGTTTCTTCCGGTGTGGGATTTCTCACCGCTGGTGGCAGGCAGAGCGCTACTGAAGATCATACCATGGTATTCAATAATATAAATGCGGTTATTGATGCGGGAGAAGAGATGAAGTATAACCTTAGTTACCTGAATCTTCCAGGGGGAATCCATGCTCACACAACAAGAGAGGAGGGTCTAAACTTTTTTGGCGATCTGGGTATTGACCTGAGATTACTGCTGAAGTCAAAGGTGGATATCCCCTCAGAACAGATTAGCGAGGAGATCGCCCAGAATGAAGTCTTCGCGATGAACATGGGCTGGCACATCAACGGGGGTATTGAATACAAACTTGGCAGCAACCTCGCTTTCCTGGCCGGTATCGGATATGATACAGACTTATTTGATGTTACAGAAGACCTGGAAAACGTTGACCAGCCTGATGACAGGTCCAGAATCAGGATGATCCGGATCAGGTTCGGACTTAAATTCTGATCCTCCATCCATGAAAGTTGCTCTTGCTCAGCTAAATTATATTCCCGGTGCTATCGGGCACAACAGCCAGAAGATCATATCTGCGATAGATAAGGCAAGGTCAGGCAGGGCTGATCTTATCATCTTCTCAGAACTTGCTATTGTCGGTTACCCCCCACTTGATCTCTTGCACAGAGGTGATCTTATAAACAGGTCAATGAATGCTGTTAAGGAGATAGCATCACACTGCAACGGCATTGCCGCAATAGTTGGCGGACCGTCACCCAATACAGGTGTGTTTGGAAAAAGCCTTCATAACTCAGCATTTTTTATGCATGAAGGAAGAGTGAGGGCAGTGATAAACAAGACGCTTCTTCCTACTTATGACATCTTTGATGAGGCAAGGTACTTCGAACCAGGAAACACCTTCCAGACAGTGGCGCTCAACGGTGAGAGGATAGCCATAACTATCTGCGAGGATATATGGGATGAGCAGCCATGCGGTGACAGGGGTATATGTCGTCTTTACAGCATCACCCCTCTCGACGAACTCATTAAGGAAGACCCCGGATTGATAATAAACATTGCTGCAAATCCTTTCTCCCATAACAGGATTAAGATAAGGGAGGAAGTTTTTATTAGAAATGCAGTTCAATATGTGAAGCCATTAATATCCGTAAACCAGACAGGAGGCTATACTGATCTCATATTCGACGGCTCGTCAGTGGTTATAGATTCTGATGGAACAATACTTGAAAAGCTTTCTTTCTGTGAAGAGGAAGTGAGGATTGTTGATATTCCTGTTGCAGGCCGTGAACGGAAGGGCTACCAGTGCCCGCCTCCACTGCCTGAAGATATGACCGGATTCATCCATCACGCCCTCGTGACAGGCATCAGGGACTTCTTCCAGAAGAGCGAACTGAAGAGGGCTGTGATAGGCCTCTCCGGAGGCATTGATTCAGCGGTTGTGCTCGCGCTCGCTGCTGAAGCCCTAGGAGCCGAAAACACCCTTGCCCTACTTATGCCTTCTGTCTACTCATCTGAACAATCTGTTTCCGACTCGGTTATGATGGCTCAACACCTGGGGACACCTTACCATATTGTCAGCATCGAGGAGGCAAGACAGACCCTCGAAAAGACAGTCAAACCATTTTTTACCGACAGAGCACCTGATATTACTGAGGAGAATATACAGGCAAGACTGAGAGCTCTCATACTGATGGCTTTCGCGAACAAATTCGGATACATGGTGCTCAATACCTCCAACAAGAGTGAGGCTGCAACGGGCTACGGAACACTTTACGGGGATATGATCGGCGGCCTGTCAGTTATTGGTGATATATACAAAACTGATGTATACCGCCTGGCAAAAAATATTAATTCAACAAGCGAGATAATCCCCGGGCAGATTATCACAAAGCCACCGTCAGCAGAACTGAAGCCTGATCAGCTTGACAGCGATACCCTTCCCCCCTATGACCAGCTTGATCCGGTTCTGCTCAGGTATATTGACTTTGAAAGATCACCTGCCCAGATTATCGCCGAAGGATTCAACCCTCAACTGGTTGAATATGTGGTTGGTCTAGTGAAAGCCAGCGAATTCAAGCGGCGGCAGACACCACCTGTTCTCAGGGTATCGTCAAAAGCATTTGGCAGCGGCAGAAGAATACCAATCATTTCAAAATACGACTGACTTATTATAATGAGCTCACAACTCATTGTTTTATAGTGTGTTAAAAAAAGTTAATTTTCTCAGGAGAAGACTTTTTTAATATCTTTGTATATGTTGTTAAACATAGACAAAGATGTTTTATAAAAATCCTTATGTTGAACTCTGCTTTGAAGGCTCCTTTTCTATGCTTAAGGATCTTCCGGAAAAGGATAAGGAATTCCTTATACAGGATAACGCATGTTCACTTTTGAAGAAAGGTGAGATCGTTTTTCACGAGGGAGACAAGCCTTCTGGACTCTATTGCCTTGCACTCGGCAAGGTTAAGATCTTCAAGGAAGGTGTTGGGGGAAGAGACCAGATAATCAGGATGGTAAGACCCCAGGGATTGATGGGCTATGCCCCTCTGGTGGCAGGAACATTGCATGCTGCCTCTGCGGTTACCCTTGAAGAGTCTGCAGTCTGTATTTTTGACAGGAATAATTTCATTAAACTTCTCAGGCGAAACCCTGACCTGGCAATGAAAATGATGCACCTGATGGCCCTTGATCTTACATTTTCGAATGAGAGAACCGTTTCTCTCACACAGAAGCATATCCGTGGAAGACTGGCTGAATCGCTTATTGTTTTACGTGACACATACGGTTTTGAAAATGACGGGAAGACAATAAAGGCCTACGTCTCAAGGGAAGACCTTGCCAGCCTTTCAAACATGACCACCTCAAATGCTATACGTACCCTTTCGGTCTTTGCTAACGAATCTGTCATTGAACTTGAGGGAAAGAAGATCAGGATCGTTGATCCCGGGAAGCTTGAGAAGATAAGCCATATGGGCTGATCATTCATTCACATATACCCTTTTTACCCTTACAGGTATTGATGTAAGTATCTCGTAGGGAATAGTGTTGCATTTTTGTGCTATCTCTTCAACCGGGATATTATTGCCAAAAACTTCTGCCTCATCTCCTGGCTTAACATTCAGCCCTGTGACATCTACCATGCACATGTCCATACAGATGCTTCCTGTTATTGGCACCCTTCTATAAAGAGTGACCCCCTGCCATTACCAAGTTCACGTCTCAGTCCGTCTGCATAACCAACCGGTATAACTGCAATCTCCCTTTCATATTCAGTGGCACCGGTACAACCATAGCTGACTGGCTCACCCGCAGCGACAGTGCGTACCTGTGTCACTGCAGTTACAAACCTTCCCGTATGCCTCAGTGATACGCCCCTGAAATCACCCACTCCATACAACCCTATACCTATACGAACCATATCAAACTGGTATTCGGGGAACCGGCTGATTCCTGCCGAATTGAGAAGATGAAGTCTGATAGTGTAGCCAAGTGATTTTCCCAGTCTTGCTGCCGCTTCGGAAAGGAGTGCGGCCTGACG
>JALOMO010000008.1 GCA_025455395.1 Bacteroidales bacterium | reverse complement strand
AGTTGTTGAAAAGGAATTTGCTGTAAATAATGAGTTTCCGAAATTCAAAGCCGGAGACACTGTTACAGTTCACTATAAAATCGTTGAAGGTAACAAGGAGAGGATACAGCAGTATCGCGGCGTGGTTATTCAGCGATCAGGAGGATCGGGCACTACAGCCACCTTCACCGTTCGTAAAATGTCTGGTAATATTGGCGTTGAAAGGATCTTCCCTGTTCAGTCCCCATTCATTGATAAGGTGGAAGTGAACAAGTACGGGAAGGTGCGCAGAGCACGTATATTCTACCTTAGAAAGCTTACCGGCAAGAAAGCCCGTATCAGGGAGAAGATTTACTAGATCAACCTGTCATAACGGAAGAGCCACTGAAGAGTGGCTCTTTTTTTGTTCTTATGTCAATGGATGCATCTCTGAGAGTCATCCAACAGAATAAAAAAAGGGGTGCTCCGGTGCACCCCTTTTCAAAGGGTTGTCAAACCATCAAACGGACTAATAAACGGTGTTCTGGGGATCCCAGTTGCACCACCCGGAAGTCCAGTCCTGTGTACCGAATGCCCCTCTGTAGGTTACAGCGGTGAAGAAAGGATCGGTGAGGCGGCTATTGGTAAAGGAAGCACCTGTAAGCAGCACAGAGCCTGCCGGGGGAAGAAGAACAGGTGATTTCAGATTAATCAGTGAAGATCCTATAATGTCAGCAACTGTCAAATCATCACGGTTGTTTCTTGCTGCAGTACGGAAGTAAGCCTCATGCTGTGCAACAGTATAAGGTGTTGCCACCGTACCTGTCTTCTCAATATAATTCACAGTCATACCTGCCATTATCACATTTTCAAGCTGCAGCTCGTTAAGATCAGCCCTGGTGGGAGAATTTCCCTTCTGACCATCAATAGAGAGCCCCTGAGGGAAGCCGGCAAATACGGAATTGTAAACAGATGTCATTGTTCCTCTTCTCAGGTGTAAAGCTTTTTCATGCTTTGAGCCCTCGGGCAGAGTTGCTGCTACTGTAAACGGACCGTAAGCAGTAACATTTGAGAACAGAGGTGCAGTGACCGGTGTCAGGAGCGAACCGTCAGCATCATTGTCAGTCTCAAAGGCATTTGAGCCGGACTGATCTGATTTTGCAGGGTCCTGAAGGATAAAACCGAACTGAATCTTGCCACTGAAGCCGTTGTCAGTATCGAAACCGTCATCAAGGCCACCAAGGGCAACGAGGTATCTTGCATTCACATTTCCGCCGAACCATTCATATGAGTCATCGCCTGAATAGGAGACCTGAATGTGATCAATAACTGTTGCCTTGCCAACTGAATATAGTGTAAGGCCGTTAATCTCGCTGTTTGCAGTTGATGTCAGCGGAATACCCGGGAACTCAATCCTGACATACTGCAGTATACCTGAGTTGTCATTGTCATCAGTGCCGCCATATTTTGAGCCAATACCGCCCTCTGCAATGCCGACACCGGTGCCTTCATCATGCTTGTTTGTCTTTGCTAAACCACATATGACCACCCCGCCCCAGTCACCGGTAGCTCTCTGGCCAACAGGTTTATCGGAGGTGAATACAATGGGTTTGCTAGCTGTACCTGCAGCGATGATCTTAGAACCTCTTTCTATTATCAGTGTGGCTTTTGTGTTGGAGACACCCTTGATTATAGTTCCTGCCTCAATCGTCAGCGTTGCATTGTTCTTGACATAGACGAAGCCTGAGAGCAGATACTTTGCCTGGGAATACCATTTTGTATCAGCGGTTATATCACCTGAGACAGTAATAACCTGACCGGTTGACGGAACTACTGTTACTTCACAGGTAGCAGTAAACTGAGAATTGTCAGATGAGGTGGCAGTAATGGTTGCCATTCCCAGTGCCACACCTGTTACAACACCATCTGCAACGGTTGCGACCGAAGCATTACTTGTGGTCCAGATAACATCCTTGTTTGTTGCATCAGCCGGATCGATAACCGGAGCCAGAACAACAGTAGCTCCGACGGAGACTGTGGCAGTCTGCTTGTCGAGAGCAAGGGCTGTTACGGGCACATCCTTCTCACATGATGAAAATGCCAGGAGTAAGACTCCAAGGAAGAATAATTTAAAAGTTTCAGTAAAATTGTAGGTTTTCATAATTAAGTATTTGTTTGATTATTGTATTGCTGTCATAGTTTTACAGATATCCCGAGTGAGAATTGCCTTCCCGGGTAAAATGCTTTTGTGACCTGGTTTCTGTCAAAGGCCTTTGTTCCATCACCACCGTATAAAGACATATCGACAACTGTATTCACGTTCTGCTGGTAGATTACTTTTTCACTAAACAGATCCCTGATTCCGGCCTTCACTTCCACATACTTCCCTATCCGCTTTGTGACCGACAGGTCAACTTCGTTACGCGGCATCTCATATATGTCAGGAATGCTTTCCCACTCATTTGGAGACGGTCTGCCAATGGCAACGATTCTTTTCCCGATCCTGTTATAAACCAGGCTTGCTGAAATCCCCTTTTCAGGTTTCTGGTAGAACAGCCCCACATTCACAATGTATGGTGACTGTCCCTGGAGGGGTCTGTCAAACGATACCGAACTTTTAATAAGCGCCAGGTTAAAGACTGCACTGAAATCCCTCAGGCCGTCACTTATGAATCCGAGTGTCTTGCGGGCCTCCGTTTCTATACCGTAACTGTAAGCCGAAGCAATGTTATCAAATGAGAACTGTGTCGGATTGTTACCCCTGATGCTTACCTCTATCGGGTTAGTGAAATCCTTGTAGAATATCCCAATGTTGAAAGTCTCATTGTTGCCGGGGTAGAACTCATACCTCAGGTCAATATTATGGATATATGCCTGCTTGATATCTTCATTTCCGTATATACCGGCATTCTGATCAAAGTCAACGAAATAAAACGGAGCCATTTCCCTGAATTCAGGCCTGTTGACTGACATGCCGTAAGTAATTCTGAGCAGGCTCTTTGATGTAAGACTATATGAGAAGTTTGCGGAGGGAAAGAAGTTTATTGTGTCCCTCACCACATTCACTGGTGTTGTTGTACCTTGCTTGTAACTTGAGAGTTCCTGACGGTCCTTTTCTATCCTGAGGCCAAGCGAGAGATCAGTCAGGGCTGTAGGCTTTATCCTCAGGTTAAGATACCCCGCAACAATATAGCTCATTGCAGAGTAGGAGTCGGATAATGCCGTTATCTCCTTCAGTTTGATTCCGTCTGTGAGATTTATGTTTTCAGGATCGAATACCTCACCGACAGTAAGATAGGTTGAAGAAAAAGTCGATGAATCGCTGGCCATCGCATATCCGAAATTCCTGGCAGTGAAAGTCCTGCTGCGGCTCTCGGCATATATCCCGCTCCTGAAATCGGTCTCCATGTTCCCGATCCTGAATTTCCGGGTGAAGTTGAACATCCCTGAGATGTTGTCCTCCTCCAGATCGAGCCACATTCGCGCAACAGAAGAAAGATCCGGATTATTACCGAACATTAATGCGAAAGGCGTGACTTCCGGATCATTGCTAATGTACCTGTATCTCCTGATATCCGGTTCATCCTTGGAGGAGAGAGAGTAACCTGCGGTAAAGTCAATAATTGTGTTGCCCTCATTTAATAGTTTCTCGGCACTTAGCTGACCTGAATAGATCAGTCTGTTGCTGTATTTTGTCTCACCGGCGCTTACATAACGTCCGTTATTGTACCAGTCTACCCCTTCTCTTGAAGTCACCCTGGACTGTGAAGTACTTGTAAAGAAGTTCCTGAATTCAATTTTAAGTCCATCAGCCGGATAAAATGTCCAGTTATGCATCAAACCGATCCTCGCATTTGATTTATACTGATCATCAATAAATTCATCAAGAAAGCCGGGAGTATCGTAGGCAAAGTTGTAGATCGAGTAATTATTTGTCTTCACCTCAGTGAAAACATTTGAGAAACTATATGTAAGAGATGTGACATTACCTGCGATAAATTTGCCCTTTTCTATCCTGTTGTTCCATCCTATTGAGAATTTCTGATCAGGTAACGCTGTTACCGCTAAAGGTTCCCACGAATTATTGAGGCTCTGCCCAATCTCTGTAACCCTGTTCCTTATGTCTGGATTTGTGGCGCTCTCGTATTGGTCAAGGTGCGAAGGCATTTCGTCAGGAAGAGCCCTGAACGAAGAACCGGCCGTCAGCCAGTCGAGCTGGCCGCCTGCCTCCCTGTCATAACTTTTAAAGGTTGAGTATTGCCTGAAGGTGGTCCCATACGAAAAGAAAAAACTGTTCTTTTCAGGAATACCAGTCGTGGATACCTTTATAAAACCTCCGGAATAATCAGCAGGAAGATCTGCTGTGGGAGATTTTAGAATAAAAATGTTTTCAATCATCGATGAGGGTATGAGGTCAAATGAGAATGACCTGGTATCAGACTCAAGGCTGGGAGCAGATGAGTTGTTAAGCCACACGTTATTATATCGTGATGAAAGTCCTCTTACAACAATGAACCTGTCATCCACCACTGAGACTCCTGGGAGCCGCTTAACCACCTCGGAGGCATCTTTATCCTGTGTACGGCTTATCAGCTGGGCCGATACTCCGGTGACAACCACTGGACTGTTTTTTATATTATTCATGACAGATATCTCGCTGTCATTTCTCTTGGTAGCGACAACAACAACATCATTCAGTTCTATTGCTGCATCTGTCATCATTGCAGTCACTTCGGCTTTGGCGTTTGATTTAACCTCAATGCCTTCGATCCTGAGGGTCTGAAAAGAAATGAATGTAAAAATGAGATTGTACTTTCCAGGTTCTATTCCCGATATTGTAAAGTTACCGTCTGCATCCGTCGCAGCGCCCCTCAGTGTGCCTTCTATGACGACGTTTACGCCTGGCATTGTTATACCTGTCGCCTGTTCCTTAACAACACCGCTAATAATTCCACCGGTGGTCTGTGAGTGGATAATATTTGAATTAATCAGTAAGATAAGAATTACCGTTTTGTAGAATTTGTTTTTCATAATGATGATTTGACATTTTAAATCCGGTACAAAAATCCGGTTCGATTGTTACAGGACGGTAAAAAACCGGTTACGAATCGGCTACAGATATATTACAGTATTGTATCAAAAATGTAACGACGCGCAACTTGCGCGTCGTTACACATTACAAATCAAATAATTGGTAGGATTGTTATTTTAGCAGCTGATCTGCCTTGGCTTTAGCCTCTGCAATAATCTTCTCAGCCTGCTTATCGGCTTCAGAGGTAACCTGTGAAGCCCTCTTGTCAGCTTCTTTCCGGAGCACATCAGCGCCCTTCCTGGCAGCCAGCAGGGCTATCGATCCTTTCGGTTCGGCCTCTTTTACGAGCTTCTGTGCCTGCACCTCCGCTTCGTCACGAATCTTTTTAGCGGCAACGGCAGCTTCGTCGCGAATCACCTGTGCCTGTACCTCTGCCTCTTTTATCAGCCTGTCGGCCTGCTCACGTGCTGTCTCAGTGACCTGTTGTGTCACTTCCTCCTTAACTGCCGAAGCAACCGTTGCTGATGAAGTGCCTGCTCCATCGCTGCCGCTGAATATTGGTGTTATTACCGGCTTTTTAACTGTCCCTCCTATCTTCAGATTGACCTTAATAATCTCCGGGGGAGCAAAGGCAAATCCAAGTGTTGCAGCCTGCGCTGCCAGGGTTCCCATCAGAGCCTCGGCCGCTCCTCCCAGCTCAGACCTGGGTATCTCGGTTTTGACAATATAGTTCAGTGTCTGGTCAAGACCCTGGTCTCCTCCAATATTCAGCTTAATGTTGCCCACCCTGGTGTCGAACGGTTTGACAAAGAGCCTGCCATCATTTAATGTGAACGAAGCTCTCAGGTCTTTAATGGTGTTAGAATATGATTCGTTTAGCTTCAGGACAGACTTAACCTGCTCGAAGGTATTTGACTCCAGTACCTGTACTGTCTCTGACCTCACGTCACCGGCCCCTGTGATGGAGCTTATCACAGGCATCATATCACTTCCCAGGAGGCTCTCATATTTCATGCCGACAGAAACGTTGCCCGCAAGCCCGGCTGCAATGGGTGCCAGCATCCTAACTGTATTAAAGGTATTGAATGCCTCCTTTATTCCGACGGAGTTAATGCTGAGGTCGGCCTTAACAAAAGGTTTCAGTGTGTCACGTGTATCATAAGCGGCATTCATGACAATTGATCCGCCAAGCGCTTTCATTCCCGTCTCCCTGATTATAAGAATGCCATCGCGCATGATAATATTGCCTTTAACGTCGTTTGCAGTGAGCCTGTCATACACCAGCCTGCCTATGAAGGCGTTGAATGTGAAATCGATGTTTTTAGGGATCTGTATTACGGCCAGTGATGTTGTATCAGCTACAGTGGTGGTGTCTGAAGGTATCTTATCCATAATCTCATTCAGATCGACCGAGGCTGATGTCAGGTCAAGAGTGCCGCTGATGGTGCCGTCTGAAAAGATATAGGGAATATAGTTGGCCAATTTCCCACTGATTGTAAAGTCGTTCTTCTCCCCCACTTTCATCCTGAGTTCGCTAAGCTCTGCAAAAGCCGGGTTAAAAGTAAAGTCAGCATTGCTGATGCTTACTTCCGGCAGGTCATCCGTTTCGAGTGCCATACCAGTGATTGTCAATGCCCCTTCAGCCTTAAACTGATCATATTTTTCGTTTTCTATCATCGACATCCGACCTGCCAGGCTCAGTGACACATCAATGATACCGTTGAGTGTGATGCTGTCAAGAGGCACAGCCTGCTGAAGCTTACTCAGGTCGATCTTACCTCTGGCGGTAGCTGCTATTGCCGGGTCACTTATCGGGGTAGAAACATTTGCTGTCATGTCAAACGGGTTGCCGGCAAGTTCAAAGTGAAAGCGGTCAACAGACACTGTTGTGTTATCAAGTTCACTGCCGTCAGCCTTGACTCCGGCCCTAATGTTTATGGAGCTGATTTTCTCAGGCAGGTCAGGGTAACTTATGATACCATCGGTCACTGAGAGGTTTACCGTCATATCAGGCAGGGTGCTGTCAGCTGCACTGTAAATTCCTTTTATTGTACCGTCAAGTGAAAATGTCCCTGAAGCTTTCAACTCTTCATATCCCTGCATATAAAAGGCAGGCACGAGTGATAGCAAAGACTTGAAAGATGTTTCCGGCGCACTGAATGCCAGGTCAGTTGCTATGTCATCGCCGGGCATAGCCACGCTGCCTGACCATCTAAGGACCATGTCATTTAACCCAAATGAGTTATCCTTAAGGATAAACCTCATTGAGTCTAGCATTGCGTCAATGCCTGCGTGGAGGCTGACTTCAGCATCAGACAGGTATCTGATCCCGTCCATGATTAAGTTGACTTTGGCAGATGTAAGGTCCATGACAAGATCCGTGCGCGAGGAGCTCATGTTTCCGGAGAGGTTAAAGCCCAGCTCCCCGGCAGATGCTGAGATTCCTGATTCCAGGTCTCTGTATGCAACCTTACCGTCACGTATAGCAAACTCCCTGAGCAGCAGCTTCATTGCAGACTGCTCCCCCTCCTCCTCAGTCTTAACCTCAGCCTCAACCTCTTTCATTATGTCCCAGTTTGCTGTTCCATCTTCCAGGACTAATGCGTTTACAGCAGGTTTGTCAATGATTATTGATTTAATTTCATAGCCTCTGTCGGAGAAAATGCTAAGCAGGTTAAACACGAGGTTGAATGAATTCACTTTAGCCAGGGTATCTCCTTCAAATGGACCGGTTCCGGTGACTGACAGTCCTTCGAGAGAGAATGATGCATTGGGGAACGCTCTCAGCAGGCTCAGATCGTAGTCATCAAATTTCACAGTGGCTTCGACCATTGCGTTAACCTGTTGCTCGACCTTTGTTCTGATCTTATCCTTGAAGGCAACGGGTATTATTACTGCGGCGGCGATGATAATCAACAGCAATGATACGATTGCGATACCGGAAATTCGTAATATTTTTTTCATAACACAAGATTAAAAATTCATGTAGAGACGTTGGATGCATCGTCTCTACAATATGTATTAACGTCTGTTTCAATTTTTTAATTGTGGTATAAATTTAACCAATAAAATGTAAAATTGTTTTATATTTGCAGCCGCAAAAGGTCCCGTAGCTTAACTGAATAGAGCATCTGACTACGGATCAGAAGGTTGGGGGTTTGAATCCCTCCGGGATCACAAAAATCATCCCGCGCAAGCGGGATTTTTTATTTTGAATAAGCTGAAGAAGATTGCTTCTGAGAGCTTATGAGAAATAAAAAATGACCGCCGCAGGCGGATGATTTTTGTTCAGAGCCCCCTGTCGGTGATCACGCCGACGAAGGAGGCGTAATCCCTGGAGATATTTTGTGGAAAGAATAAAACAGCAATGGTCTTCTGTTGATCAATCTCCGCCCCTCTTCTGTCACCCTTGCAGGGCTTATTACTTAACCTTGTCGTTTCCGGCCACGGGTTCCATCCGTCATATGACGGACTCCACCCGCGGTTATTCATGTGTCGCCCTGCGGGCTGCAACTGTGCCCATAAACTGATGACCCTGACAATTAACAGCACCGGCAGGTGCTGAATGCTCCGGAGGAGCATCGTCACGGAGTGACAAAATGTGAATAACCTCCAGCGTGAGCTGGGGGCGGTAGAAGGCAGCAGCATTCGGAGCCCTGCAAGGGTGAAAGAAAAAATTCAGAGCCTAACCAAAGCTTTGTACTTAAGCCAATTAGTGGCTTTATGTTGGCCACCCCCGCTATTTAGTTCCAAACAGGTATGCAAGTGAAACACCAAAGACACCGATTTTCATCTCCACTTCATCATAGGCTGAGAGGTTGGCCAGTCCAAACTGATACTGTAATGAGATCAGGAATCCGTTAAGATCAACGCCTGCACCCAACCCCACACCATAATCAAATGGTTTCATAAATGAGTCATCATCTGAGCCCCATTCAATGTCTTCTTCCTCTTCATCGTCACTAATCTTTCCTGTGAACCCATAACCGAAATAAGGGCCTGCCTTGAGGAGCAGATTTGCAGAGCCAAGATCAAATTTGTAGGCAGCATAAACGGGTACCTCAATGAAGCCGGGATTAATTGTAAACTCCCAGGTCTCTTCACCAAAATCTTCTTCATATTTTGAACCTTTACCTGAAAAGAGTATTGCAGGTTGAATCACAAAATTCTCAGAGACGGAGAACTCAGCCATTCCGCCAATGTGAAATCCGACAAGCATTTGGGGATCATAATGATCCTCTGAGTCTGTCGACTTAAATGTCATTGTTGAGAAATTCACTCCGGCTACAGGTCCAAATTTAATTTGTGCCTGCATGGTTGAGGCGAGGAAGAGGAAGAAGCATCCCATCAGGATTGTAAGTAATCTTTTCATTTTCTGATTTTTTAGTTATTTCAATCAAAGTTATGCCAGATGATATTGAAAGTCAAGTTTATTTTTCGCTCACCTCCTATTGCAATCAGAAGGCTGGATGCTCCTGAAGAATTTGCCGGAGCAGGGATTTGGGACACTTTTTCTATGCTGGGTCTGACAAAGGGAGGTATACAGTAGTGACATGCAAGGATATCACTATCACTGCCTGCACAGGTTGTGAAGAGTCAATCCATAATGCAGTGCATGCTCTCTTCTCAAGGCGATTTAACTGCTTGCCATTGGTTGCCATTCCTGAATACAGGAATGACAAATACAAGAATTCTTAATCTGATCAATTCTTTTCTTACATTTATCATGATAATAAAAAAAAGCTGTGGTATGAAACTATTAACGGCCAGCAAGAACTGGATAACGATTATTGGTGCTTTGATCGCTGCAGTCACTCTGCTTCTGATAATTGGCTTGTTTCTTATATCAACTCTTTTCGGCCAGAATGACACCTATCTGGGCCTTTTTATTTATATTATTCTGCCAGGGTTCCTGCTGATTGGACTTATTATGATCCCTGTTGGAATAATCGTTTCAAGAAGAAAGCTGAGACGCTCACTGAATCAGGAAAAGATACCTCTGCCGCAAGTTGATCTTAATAATCCTAAGCACAGATCGGCATTTATAATTTTTACCGTAGCCACTTTAATTATACTTTGCCTCTCTATTTACGGCAGTTTCGAGGCGTACCATCTCACGGAATCGGTTGAGTTCTGCGGGACTCTTTGTCACAAGGTGATGGAACCAGAGCACACTGCCTATCAGGGCTCAAGCCATGCAAATGTGGCATGCGTCGACTGTCATGTAGGCACCGGCGCCTCATGGTATGTAAAATCAAAGCTTTCAGGCCTGCACCAGATATACGCCGTGTTAGCAAACTCTTATGACTCCCCGATTGAGACCCCACTGCATGATCTGCGACCTGCCAGAGAAACATGTGAAAGATGCCATTGGCCCCAGAAATTCTATGCAAGGAACATTCAGACCAACAGGTATTATCTTGCCGATTCACTCAATACCGAATGGGATATCGTGCTGCAGATGAAGGTCGGGCCTGAACACAGCGACCTTGGTTTCAGGGAGGGTATCCACTGGCACATAAATCCGGATATAGATATTGAGTATATATCTGAAAATGACATGCGTGAGATAATATCTTATGTAAGGTACACAAATAAACTAACAGGAGAAGTGACAGTTTACAGAGATCCGAATGTTGAAATATCAGACAGTCTTATTGCAGCAACAAGCTCAAGGACAATGGATTGCATTGATTGCCATAACAGGCCTTCACATAACTACAACTCTCCGACTGTTTATTTCGACAAAGCTATGCTCAACAGCGAGATATCACAGGAAATACCGTTTATCAAAAGGACCGCGATGAGCATCCTAAGAAATACCTTCACTGATAAGGACACAGCACTGATGGAGATCAAAGACGGAATTATCAGCTATTATAAGGCTGATTTCAGTGGTTACTATGCTAATAACAGTGAGAAAATAGATAATGCGGTGACCGCCATTCAGGCCGGATTCAGCAAAAATACATTTCCGGGGATGAAAGTGACATATGATGTATATCCTGACCACATAGGACATCTTGAGACTGTAGGTTGCTTCAGGTGTCATAATGATTCATTCACTTCGGAAAACGGGCGGAAAATCGCAAGAGACTGCAATCTTTGCCATACAATAATAGGCCAGGGCAAACCCGAACAGATGGAATATACACTTATAAGAGAGACCCTCGAGTTCCGGCATCCGGTTGATATCGGTACCCTTTGGAATGAGGTGAATTGTTCAGAGTGTCATAAATTCCTTTACTGAAAGATTCAATATTTCTCCGAAAGCAAATTTATGGCCGGTATGGTTAAGGTTTCTATCATCCTCTGCACTTACAACTCAGCGTCGTTCATAAGGAGAACGGTTGAGTCAGTTCTGGCACAGAAAGGTGCAGGCAGTGAATTCGAAATCGAACTGCTTGCAATCGATGACGCCTCTGCAGATGAGACGACTGACATCATTAAATCATACGGAATCATTCCTTACCTAAACTCTGTTCCAAGCGGCGGACCAAACAGGGGTCGTAACATCGGACTGAGGAATGCGACAGGTGATTTTATTGCATTTATTGACCATGATGATACCTGGCACCCGGACAAGATCGCCTCTCAACTCACTGTTGCCGGCATGGCACCAATAATCACCACGGGATATCACCTCACTGACATATCAAGAAAAAAAGAGATTCTCATCGGGACAGGTGAACAACCTTTACTGTTCTACGATATCAATGTCACCTTCCGCAACAGGCTCGCCCGCAGAAACAGCGGACAGCCGGCTTATATGAGTACCATCATGATAAGCAGGAAGCTGTCGACAATCCTTTTCGAGGAAGAATTCGGATGTGTTGACTATGACTGGCTGGTACGGATCTTTGAAAACAACGCATCAGTTCACTGTAACCGCCCGCTTGCTACCAGGTTTGTTTATGGATTGAACCTTTCTCTTCAAAGAAGCTACAGGGAGAAAGAATATGCACTATCTCTCCGTACTGCAGGAGCCTACCTTGAAAACTATCCTGCTGAAGCCGGTGAGGCTCTGTACAGGATCAACGGCACCAGGGCAAGATATCACTACGTTATGGGCGAGATGAGCCTGGCGCGGGAATACTTTAAAAAATCAGCCCCCGGCATTAAAACCACTCTTTATTATCTGACAACCTTCGCCGGCAGCGCCATTATAAAAAGATTCTTCAGGGTTTTCGGTTAACGCGGCAGAGATTGATAAAGAACCTCCAATATTATAAATTCTGCCTGTACGGATTCCTCAAGAACCTGAGGTTCTATGAGCCCTTCTTCATACTGTTCCTGCTCAGCAAGGATATGAATTTCTTCAGGATAGGCCTGCTGATCAGTATCAGGGAGATAACCATCAATCTGCTTGAGATACCAACAGGCTTCATATCTGACATCGCCGGGCGCAGAAAAACACTCCTTATTTCATTCATCTTTTATATAGCATCATTCGTTATTTTCTATGTCTCGGGAAGCTATATATCGCTTGCTGCTGCAATGGTCCTTTACGGCACAGGGGATGCATTCCGTACCGGGACTCATAAAGCCATGATATTCGACTACCTTGAGAATAAAGGCATGAGCAGCCTCAGGGTCCGGTATTACGGTCATACCAGGGCATGGTCGCAGACCGGATCGGCAATCTCATCTCTTGTTGCCGGGATTTTCGTTGTCATCACCAGCAACTATTCGTTCGTCTTTCTTCTGGCAGTATTGCCTTACCTCCTCAATCTCATTAATATATGGAGCTATCCTTCATGGCTTGACCATCCATCCGATTCTGCAACCAGGAATAAGACAAACTATCGCGATACACTAAGGAATCTCATGGAACTTCTCAGAAAGAGGGGAATGGCCAAAGTGATTATCAACTCCTCCTCAGTCAGCGGGATGCTTAAATCAGCGGAGAGCTACCTTCAGCCGCTTCTTTTGACTATTGCCATCACCCTGCCTTTTGCCCGGGACCTTGAAGAAGAGAGCAGGAGTGCATTACTCATCGGGGTAATATATTTCATCATTTACCTTATAACGGCAGCAGCCTCTAGGAGGTCGGCTCTCTTTACATCGTTATCAGGCAGTGAATCAAAGGGGATGAATTACTCATGGCTGATATTTGTACTCACGGCAGCAGTCACCGGGATTTTATATCATACAGGTTTCCATTGGCTTGCACTCATTACCTTCATAATATTATTCTCTGCCGAGAACATAAGGCGTCCTATCTGTGTTTCCCGTATTGCAGGTGAGGCTGGTTCTGCCCCGCTTGCAACTGTTATTTCCACCGACAGCCAGATGAAGTCACTTTTTGCTGCCGTGATTAGTCCTGTGGTTGGTTACTTTGCAGATATGGCAGGACCGGGCTTCGGAATAGCAGCAGTTTTTGCCACCCTGCTGATAGTATACCCGTTGGTGAAGGTTAAGGCATAGGTTGAGGTTAAGGTTGAGGTTGAGGTTGAGGTTGAGAGAAGGGGACGGATGAGATAAAAGATGGGCACAAAATGAAATAAACAATTGATAATTATAGAAAAATGAAATCTACTACAGCACTATTACTGATCACTGCATTGGGTCTGGCAGCATTCAGATCTGACAAACCGGCTTACACTCTTTTTGATAAGGAAGGCAAAAAGGTGAAGTATGAAAAGATGATAGAAAACATTAGTAAAACCGATGTTATTTTCTTTGGAGAGCTGCATGACAATCCAATATCGCACTGGCTTGAGTATGAAGTCACAGCCGACCTTTATAAGGCTGCAGGAAACAAACTTGTTCAGGGAGCTGAGATGTTCGAGGCTGATAATCAGCTCCTGATAGATGAATATCTTTCAAAAGCCTACGAGGCTGACAAGTTCGAGGCGGAGGTCAAGCTCTGGAAGAACTATAAGACAGATTACAAACCGCTCGTGGAATTTGCAAGAAAGAACGGCCTTCCTTTTATTGCCACCAATGTTCCGAGAAGGTATGCTTCATTAGTCTCCAAAAAAGGTTTTGAAGGTCTTGATTCACTGCCGGACGAGTCAAAGCGATATATTGCACCCCAGCCCATCCACTATGATCCTGAGGTCAGAAGCTACAAGGATATGATGCAGATGACCGGGATGCCGGGCATGGGTGGGAAGGTCAACGATAATTTTCCGAAAGCGCAGGCGGTCAAGGATGCTACCATGGCTCATTTTATCCTTAAGAATCTTGAGGCAGGTAATATATTCATCCATTATAATGGATCATTCCATTCAGAGAATTATTCCGGGATCATCTATTATCTTAAAAGAGAGATGCCCGGGATAAGGGTTTCAACGATCACAACAGTACTGCAGTCTGATACAGACAGTTTAAAGGCTGAGTATCTCAATACTGCAGACTATATTATAGTAGTGCCGGAGAGCATGACGAGGACCTATTGATAAAGCAACAGGATTAATAAAAAACTGCCCTGAACGGATCGTCAGGGCAGTTTAATTTAATAAAGGTTAAAGATACGTTACGGTTTCGAGAACCATAGTTTAGTATCCATTCTGTCAGCACCCTGACGACCAATAGCAGTATTCAGGTTCGCCCCGTTCTTGCTGTATGCACCTGTGCCGTACTGCATCCTTTCAGGATAAAGGCCATTGATGGAACCCAGTCCGTAGATATCTGCGTCGGTAACACCGGCTGCCAGGCTGGCCGGGTAGCCGGTCTTCCTGACTATTGCCCATCCTTCAAACCCTTCAGAATAGGAGTTTATCCATTTCTGTGTGGCGATTTTTTCGAGCTTCTGGTCAGTTGACCCGGCTGCGATGCTTGCAACCGGTTGAGCAAGATAACTGGTGATATCACCAGCAGCACAACCCCACATCTGCATTGATTGCCTTATACCTTCCTGGAAGTAAGTATTAGCATCTCCTGTTGCACCCGATATTCCTTTAACTATCGCTTCAGCCTTTAGGAAGTTCGCCTCAGCAGTTGTCAGCACTATCTCCTTGTAAATATTGGACCCCGTTCCTTTCTTTGCAATAAAGAAATCGGTAGGAGTGCTGAAGAATGCCCTGCGTATAAGAGGTTTAATAAAGCCGTTAAGTCTGACCGGCTGACCAACATAGTTTTTATTGGCAGCCATTGTAAAGGTAACCGTTTCATCAGTAACCTCATTGCCTGTCTTTGTAAAATCAGCACCGGCATTAGTAAGGACGGTGTTCAGGTAGGCAACTCTCTTTGGCCACAGGTCCCTGTCTGTACCTGACGCTGGTTTTGTAAAGGTATATGTTCCACCAAATGCCGGCCTGGCAAACTTGGGAAGCCTTGGATCATTATTGTTACGAAGAAGGTCGACCATTACCTGGCTGACGGTGAATCCGCCACCGCTTGTCTCCAGTGAACCGAAGTCAAGGTATGCTCCTGCATAGGAATCGCTGTTCCACTTGCTGATTACATTATCCTTGGTGATCAGCACATTATCTGTTGCACTATTCAGGACCGGGGAATCAAAGCACTGATCAACTGTTGCAGCGGCAAAGTCATCGCCTGTGGCACCGTAAGCACGCAACGCAATGCGCAGCTTCAGAGTATTGGCCAGTCTCTTCCATTTCTGCAGGTCACCTCCGCAATAAAGGTCATTGGCACCCAGATCCTCAACACCGTCACCGGTCTTGACGTTGTCGCCTATTGTTGTCATGGCGGTGTTCAAATCGGCAATGATCCCTTTATAGATTGAAATCTGGGTATCGTACTTCGGAAGAATAATATCAGGGTCGCCTGCCTCTGAATATGGAATCTCTCCGAATGTCTCAGTGTACATCTGGTAATAAAGACCCTTCATTATCAGACCTACTGCATACATCAGGTCATTCTCGAATTCCCCTCCTACGCCGGTAAGCTTCAGGAAGTTGTCGAGATAGCCAAAGTATCCTTCATAAAAGTCCCAGGTGGCGTCAGTATATGAGCCGCTGTAGGCATAGCCAAGCTCGTCAGACCACCATGAATAGTTATCACCGAAGGTAAAGTATCCGGCGAACCGATCAGCATGGATCAGCATTGCTCTCCAGTAGGGGTAGTTATCCGGGGCATAAAGCTTGTACTGGGGTACAGTTATGAAGTACCTGGCACTTGCTTCATCCGCTGTAATTGCATTGGGATCTTTGTTTATTTCCTCGAAATCTTTGGTACAACCAGCGAGGCCCGCAGCAATCAGTATGATTATGAATAAAAGTTTATATGATTTCATAATTCTCATATTTATCATTAGAATTTGACGCTTACATTGAACCCAACGCTTCGGGTAGTTGGCATAGTATAGAAGAGGACACCCTGGGCAAAGTTGCTCACGCTGAAGCTGCCTTCAGGATCGAAGTTATCAATTGCCCTGTAGATGAAGAAGAGATTCCTGCCGGTAACGCCTACTGAGAGTCCCTTGATAAAGGTTTTCTCAAGCAGTGTCCTGGGGAGATTATATGTAAGAGCAACCTCTCTCATTCTTATGTTTGTCTGGTCGAAGATGTAGTTAGAGGCAATACCTGAATATGATCCCCAGTACTGACCGGCATTAATCTGTGTGGTATTTGTTGTTCCGTCAGTTCTTACGCCGTCAATGACTACACCGTCCTCACGATATTTAAGTGTACGTTCAGAAGTACCAGCAGCATCCATACCAGCATCAGTGCCGGAATAGACTTCACCGCCGATCCTTGCATCGATGAGGAACCTGAATGCAATATTGCCGTAAGTGAAGGTGTTGCTCAAACCTCCTACCCAGTCAGGCTGGTAGTTCCCCACCAATATCTTCTCCGGTGCAGCAAGGAACCTTCCTGTATTGTCGACAACTATATTTCCATCCTCGTCTTTCAGATATGTATTGGCATAAATGTCTCCGTATCCACCTCCTACTTCAGCCACAACCTCTACTGTACCCGAGTTGGTAGTAGTGAAAATATACCTGTCAATACCCTCGATAAGGCTTACAAGCTCGTTCTTGTTTGTTGAGGCGTTGAGAGATATATCCCACATAAACTTGTCAGTCTGGACGGGCATACCGCCTATCAGTATCTCGAAGCCTTTGTTGGTCATCTCACCTACGTTGGTTCTTTCATAGCTGTATCCTGTTGAGGCAGGTATGGGCACATCCATAATGAGATCCTTCGAGACAATGCTGTAGAATGAAAGGTCCGTATAAATCCTGTCATTCAGAAATCTGAACTCACCCCCGAACTCAAGAGAGCTTGTCTGCTCAGGTTTCAGTCCCGGGTTCTTCCTGGTACCAGGTCTGGTGAGGATAGTCAGTCCGAGATAACTGTCGCTTGCCGATGAGAGATTGAATGAATTCTGCAACTGGTAAGGGCTTGTGTCATTACCCACCTTGGCCCAGTTGACCCTGAGCTTGGCGAAGTCTATGCCGTTTACATCTATGAGCTCATTCAGGAGGATTGATCCGCTGACTGAGGGATAGAAATATGACCAGTTGTCAGCCGGAAGGGTTGAAGACCAGTCATTTCTTCCGGATGCTTCGAGGTAAAGGAAATTATTGTAGCTCAGCTGTATGTTGCCATAAACCGAGTTGATCATTTTTTCCTGCAGCGGTGTGTAGCCAGGTGAGTTTGAAGCAGCACTAGACAACGTCGGCTTGGTCGGGATCTTGAAGTTCTCGGCAAATATGCTCATGCCCTTATATGTCTGGTACATATGGTTGGCACCAAGGTTTGCCATGATGTTGATCTTCGAAGTAATGTCCTTGTTGAACATAATGAGACCGTCGATGTTTGTCTCAGTCGTTGCCTGTGTGCTTACGTTGAGACGGCCGCCGGGATAGAACCAGTGTCCGTACTGCTTGATTGTTTCAATATCCTGGGTAACTGCATCAGTACCTACCCTGAAGAATGCCGAAAGCCAGTCAGTGAATTCATAATTTCCCTTTACATAACCCTGTATCCTGCTCCTGCTGTCATCATTGATGTCATGAAGCTGATACCAGTATGGGTTTCCTGTCGATCCGGAGGTATATGTTCTGACACCATAGGTTGCAGGATCCTGATAATCCTTCAGGTCATCAATTATTGTGTTCCTCGGGATGTTATAGAGGTAAGCCATGACACCCTCGGTTCCCATGATAGGCCGGTTATGCGAATTCTGGATGAAGTAGGTGATCTTGGCATCAATGGTGAACTTGTCCGTAAGGTTTGTTATACCTCTTAAATTAAAGTTATGCCTTGACAGATCTGAACCGGGAACTATAGAGTTAGCTGAAGTATTTGTATATGAGAACCTGAAGTTAGATTGCTCATTCCCGCCGTCAAAAGCCAGGTTGTGAGTGTAGGTCTGGCCTGTCTCAAAGTAGTCCTTAACGTTATCGGGCTGTGGTGAATAAGTCTCCGTTTCAGCATCCCAGAGGTCATTCCAGTAAGGTTTGACTGAACCGTCCATTTTAGCACCCCATGACCCGCCTGTTGCACGGAGGTCAGTTACGCTTGCCGGAACGTTTCCTCCGGTGCCATGACCGTACTCATTCTGATAGCTGGGAAGCAGCATCGGGGTCTCAAAGGTATAGTTGCCTGTATAGGTTACTCCCAATCCTCGGCCTGCTGCACCCTTCTTGGTGGTTATAAGAATAACACCGTTTGCTGCTCTGGCACCGTAAAGTGCGGCAGCATTAGGTCCTTTAAGGATTGACATAGATTCAATATCATCTGAGCTGAGGTCGGAAATACCTGAGCCATAGTCAGACTTGGAGTATTCACCGGCATTGGCCGAGTTGGCTGAACCGTAGCCCGTGTTGTCCATCGGGATACCGTCAACGACGTACAGCGGCTGGTTGTTGCCAGTAATGGAGTTGTTACCCCTGATGATGACCCTTGAACTGGAACCTGGTCCGAATGTCCCCTGTGTCACGACAACACCCGACACACGTCCGGAGAGTGTGTTGACAACGTTAAGGTCCCGCACAAGAGCAACATCCGAGCCGGAGACCTCCGTCACTGCATATCCGAGAGACTTCTTCTCTCTGGAGATACCCAGTGCGGTTACCACAACCTCATCCATCATTGTGGTGAGAGGTGACATAACCACGTTGATCACTCTCTGGTCAAGTACCGTAAACTCCTGGGGTTCCATTCCCATAAATGAGAATGCAAGTACAGAGTTCTGAGGTACGGTAATGGAATATTTTCCATTTGTGTCAGTTACTACTCCGTTTACGGTGCCTTTCTGCAGAACAGTCACTCCCGCAAGAGGCAATCCGTCATCTGAGCCAGTAACCACACCTGTTACTGTCACATTCTGTGCTGACACTGTTGCCAGTGCAAGCATGAATCCAACACATACAGTAATAAACTTACGTAAAAGATTTAATCTTTCCATAGGCTGGTTTTTAGGGTTGGTTAGTAATAAACTACGAAAAACATGGTTCACTCCCCTATGAGGAGTGATACACATGATTTCTTAAATGCCAATTTAGGTTATATTTTGAAAATTAGCAATGGTAATTTGTAAAAATCGATAAAAAAATTAGCCGGATGGTTTCAGGGGTTTCTTCCGTCGAGGCGCTCGAGCGCATACCATGCGGCTCCTGCTACAGCAGCATCATCACCAAGGGTTGCCTTCTCGATTTTGAGACCCTTGGCACACCATGACAATGAGTTGAGTTTAGTCTGGCTCTTAATCTCATTTAAATAATGATCTCCGGCGAGTGCCATCCCCCCGCCCAGAACAATAATCTCAGGTGCGAAAATACTGACTATGTTAGCCAGCCCTATCCCGACATACCTTGCGTTCTCATTTACCACCATCCTTGCCAGAGGGTCTCCGGCTTCGCTCATCCCGAAGATTGTCCTCGCCCTGAGCATGGCACTTCCGGCAGGATCCTCCCCACGCAGTTGAAGATATCTTTTCACCATTGCCCCGGCTGACGCATAATCCTCCAGGGTACCCCTCCCCTTAACTGATTCTTCACTCCTGCCCGTATCTATAATCATCATCCCGATCTCTCCGCCGGTATTGTTGACTCCACGGTAAAGCCGTCCGTCAATAATGATACCTCCCCCGATGCCTCTTCTCAGGGCAACGAAAATGACATGTCTGTAACCTTTAGCTCTTCCGAACCTGTGTTCGGCAATTGTCATCAGGTTGGCATCGTTGCCTGCATATACCGGAAATCCGGTTCCGGAATGTAGCAATGAGGCCAGAGGGACATTTTTCCATCCTTTTACTCCATGGTCTGGGCCCAGAACAATGCCCCGGTCATGATCAATAAATCCCGGAACAGATAATCCAACTGCAAGAGGATTTATGCCATTCATAGCAGCCAGCTCACGTGTCCTCCATATTGAGGACTGAAGTGATGATATAATGTTGTGTCGTGTGAGTTTTGCTGAGAGGGGGAATGATTCCCTGAGCATTACCTTGCCGTCATACCTTACCACAGCTGTTCGTATTGCAGACCGCCCTATATCTGCTCCTATTGCTGCAGCGTGTGGGTACATCGGGTATTATTAAATTTGAATTATTGGTACAGGGTACAGAGTTTTTGGGTTATCGGTTATCTGTTGTCGGTTATTATTGGATCAGATCGGCGACACCGTCAAGGATATAGGAAGGACGGTAAGGGAACTTATCAACGGTTTTAAGAGTTGAGATACCTGTAAGGACGAGCAGTGTGTCTATCTCAGATTCAATACCTGCAATGATATCGGTATCCATCCTGTCTCCAATTATTATTGTCTCCTCAGGCGAGCATCCTATCTTCTTAAGCGCTATCCTCATCATTAAGGGATTTGGTTTGCCGACGTAGTAAGCCTGCCGGCCTGTGGCAAGCTCAATTGGTGAGACCAGTGCTTTTGTGGCAGGTATGATTCCGTTCTCAACAGGGCCCGTGACATCTGGATTTGTACCAATAAGCTTGGCCCCTTTAAGTACCAGATTTACAGCTTGCTCCAGCTTTTCGAAACTGTAGCTTCTGGTGTCGCCGACAACAACATAGTCGGGGTTATAGTTGTTCATCGAATACCCGGCATTGTACATTGCATTGATCAGGCCGGCCTCCCCGATGATATAGGCTGTACCGCCGGGCTTCTGCATTGCAAGAAAATTTGCAGTGGCCAGAGCGCTTGTGTAGAAAACATTCTCGTCAAGATCGATGCCCAGGCGGAACATCTTTTCCTGAAGCTCTTTTGGCGTTCTTTCGCTTGAATTAGTAAGGAACAGAAACTTTTTATCCTCATTCTTAAGCCATTCCACAAACTCAGGAACACCGGGAAGCAATTTGTTACCGTGGTAAATGACCCCGTCCATGTCGCTTATGAATGCTTTCTTGCTCTTGATCCTTTCAATAATCTCTTTGTTTTTCATCTTATTCTTTATGCGCGGCAAAATTAATACTAAGTGAATAATAAAAGGGGTTAGCGGCACAAAATGTAACAATGATTTAACATGAACAATAACATTATCAATAACCTTTACCCATCTGTTCAAAAGCTGATTCAATCTGTTTTTCAAATATGTTTGCCGTGGCTATCCACTTAAGCATCCGGCTGGTGACATCAGGTGACCCCGATGATCTGGCTGAGAGAATCTTATAAAGAGATTCGCGCAGCTCCGTCATTGCCGAAACGAGTTCTCTGAAATAGACTGTAAAGAACCTGTCAGTAAGGTAAAAGTGTCTTTTCCGGCCATGATTGTAGGTTTTGTAATCTATGAGCTTGCGGTCGAGTAGGTAACTGAGTGAATTACTGATTACGCTCTTGCTCGCTCCAAAGAAAGATACTATCTCCTCGAAAGTAAGTTCTGATCCTTCAGTAACTGTGAAGAGTGCAATTATACGGCCATTCATTGGTGTAATTCCAAATCTCTCGAGGATCTTTCCTGTTTCATCAATCTGCTCCCGCAACTTTGAAGAATCTCTTTTTTTAAGTACCGCCATGCAAAAATTAATAATGACAAATTTAGTAAATTATTATAAAGTTCTTTTTTTTCAGAACTAAAAAAACAGTAATTGACTGTTTTGCGGTTTATTTTAAAAAGTATAGTTTTGGAACTCATTTACCCACAATGTTTTTAACTTGCAGGAATAAGAAAACTAACCTTTAAAACCGAGATTATGACCCATAATGCTGCAGCGGCACCAATGAGCCGCAGAAATTATATCGTTGCACTGACGGTTATTGCGATATTCTTTTTCATCTTCGGATTTGTAACATGGCTCAACGGAATCCTGATACCTTTCCTCAAAACTGCATGTGAGCTGAGTGATTTTGAAGCATATTTTGTTACAACGGCCTTTTACATCTCCTATTTAGTAATGGCATTGCCCTCTTCGGCAGTGCTGAAGAAAACCGGTTTCAAATCGGGTATGGCTATCGGGTTATGGGTAATGGCCGCCGGGGCACTTGTTTTTATTCCCGCTGCCCTTACGCGAAGTTATCCGGTATTTCTTCTCGGACTCTTCATCCAGGGGACAGGGCTTGCTCTTCTTCAAACAGCATCGAACCCTTATGTGACTATTATAGGGCCTCGTGAGAGTGCTGCAAAAAGAATAAGCATGATGGGGATAGCGAACAAGTTTGCCGGTGCCATTGCACCTATCTTACTTGCATCACACATCCTTAAAGATTCTCACATCCTTGAGGAGAAGCTCGGTCTGGCGGCAGATGCCGCAGCACGCGGTCTGCTGCTGGATGAACTGGCCCAAAGGGTTATTAATCCTTATATTATTATGGCTGTCATACTTGTTGCTCTCGGCTTTCTTTTGCGTTATGCACACCTGCCGGAGGTTGACACTGATGCCGAAGAGCCCGAAACAGGTGATGCCCATGTTAATAAATCAAGTATCTGGCACTTCCCGCACCTCATCCTGGGTGTCATGGCCCTTTTCTTCTATGTGGGTGTAGAGGTAATTGCAGGTGATACAATAATCAGGTACGGACAGTCGCTTGGTGTGCCAATGGAATCGGCAAAATACTTCACCTCTCTTACGATGCTGGGTATGATTATCGGTTATTTAATAGGCATTTCACTGATACCGAGGGTACTGACGCAGGTAAATGCTCTGAGAATATCTGCTGTACTGGGTGTCGTCTTTTCACTAGGGGCCATTCTCACTCCGGCGGCGACTCAGATCACCATACCCTTCAGGGATCTGGTGACATTGCAGGCAGTCACGCTGACAATTCCGATTACTGTCCTTTACGTAGCACTGCTCGGACTGGCAAATGCTCTCGTCTGGCCTGCTATGTGGCCTCTGGCCCTTGCCGGCCTCGGGAAATATACAAAAACTGCATCGGCGATGCTCATTATGGCAATTGTTGGCGGTGCCCTCCTTCCCCTTGTTTACGGTAAATTGGCTGATGCATTCTCAACTCAGGCAGCTTACTGGGTTTGTGTACCCTCCTACCTGATTGTCCTCTATTATTCTCTTCACGGATACAGGCTTAGAGGAAGATAATTCAGCAAGGAAATGGTTCCCGATATCAGAAAACAGTTCAGCTGCTTCCTGGCGGAAGGCACCTTCCTTTCCGGAGAGTCATTCGGACCGGGACATATACACGATACATACCGCATCATCACGGCTGAGAAGGAGTGTGACGACTATATCCTTCAGCGACTTAACAATAAGGTATTCAAGGATATACCCAAGTTGCAGGAGAATATGGAGAGGGTTACCACTCATCTCCGCAATAAGCTGATTGCTATAGAAGGGAGCGATATAAAAAGAGAGTGCCTGACCCTGATCCCTTCACGCAGCAGCGGTCATTCCTGGCATACTGATGATGAGGGCAACTTCTGGAGGATGTTCATTTTCATTTCCGATCACCGCTCATACGAACAGGTAGATACACTCGATAAGGCCTTTGAAGGCGGAAAGGCAATAGGAAGGTTTCAGGCCATGCTGGCTGATCTTCCCGGGAATCCCCTTCATGAGACAATTCCCGACTTTCACGATATTAGAAAGAGGCTTGACACCTTTCACAGAGTCATAGAAAAAGACAAAGCCGGAAGAGTCGCTGAAGCACAGAAGGAGATCGACGAGATCATCAGGCGTGAGGAGGAGATGAAAATAATTCTCAGGCTGGGTGATGAGGGTAAGATCCCCCTGAGGATAACACATAACGACACCAAGTTCAACAATATCCTGTTTGACATCAATGACAGGGCACTATGCCTCATAGATCTCGATACGGTCATGCCAGGGTATGTCCATTATGACTTCGGCGATGCTGTACGAACTGCCTCAAACAGGGCTGCCGAAGACTGTGCGGATCTGTCACAGGTTTCGATGGACATCAGCATTTATGAGGCCTATGCCCGGGGATATCTTGCTGAGACAGCCGGTACTCTCAATGAAGCAGAAAAGGAATATCTCCCCTTTGCCCCGAAATTGCTGACCTATATTATGGCCACCAGGTTTCTTACTGATTATCTTGACGGGGATACCTACTACAAGATAAAGTATCCCGGACACAATCTGCAGAGGAATAAGTCTCAGATAGCACTCCTGAAAAGCATGGAGGCGCAGTATGACAGAATGATAGAAATTATTAATTCCATTTCAAAATGAAAAAGCTATTTACTTCATCTGCACTGATCTTATGTGCAATTTACTTCTCATACGGACAGCAGACAGCAACAGTCATTGACAGCACAAAATACTCAGCCTACTGGTGGCACAGCAAGGATCTTTTCGATCATCTTCCCGACACGAAGAATGAGATTATCTTTCTTGGCAACAGCATCACTGACGGAGCAGAATGGTTTGAACTCCTTGGTAATAACAGATGCCGGAACAGGGGGATAAGCGGGGATATAACAGCCGGCGTTCTTTTGCGCCTCGATGCAGTCACCAAGCTTAAGCCATCGAGCATTTTCATTATGATTGGGATTAATGATATTTCACGCAATGTCACCGTTGACTCTGTCATGGTCAACTACAGAATGATACTTGAGCAAATCAGGAAAGAGACTCCCGGCACAAAGGTCTTTGTTGAGAGTGTACTGCCGGTTAATGCAGGCGTTGGACGTTACCCGGCACTTCAGAACAAGACCGAAGTGATAATGGATCTGAATCTTCGCCTGCGCGACCTTGCCTCTGAATTCGGTCACACCTATGTAGATCTGTTCAGTGTGATGGCTGATGCACAGAACCAGCTTCCCCGGAAATACTCGATTGACGGACTGCACCTCACGTATGAGGCATACAGGATTTGGGTTGAGACAATCAGGAAATATATAAAATAGCTCGTTCTATCACTAATTCTTTATTTATGACCTTCTTATAACTGTATCTCAGATACCGTTCGAAAGTTGGTTTGGATATTAGCGGTAAAATAGTGACTTTTGTCATGCCGTTTTCAATGGCTTACACTTTACGAAACTTAATCCTGGAAGAATGGATATCAACGGTAAATATTTCAAGTCATACCTTGAGCGCGAAGATGCCTTCAAGAAGCAGTACAATGCCGACCGGATAAAAAAACAGCACGCCAAGGGTAAGCTGACTGCACATGAGAGGATTGCTCTGCTTTTCGATTCAGGCACCTTTGAAGAGATAGATGCCTATGTAACCCCGTCAGACCAGGGCGTCGAGTTCGGCAAGATAGAGATGTCATATGGTGACGGCGTTGTTACCGGACACGGCATGATCGACGGCAGACTGGTGTTTGCCTATGCCCAGGATTTTACTATAATGGGCGGGTCGCTGGGTATCGTACATGCCCGTAAGATTGCCAAGATACAGGAGATGGCACTTAAGATGGGAGCACCCATAATCGGCATAAATGACTCCGGAGGGGCGCGTATACAGGAAGGTATCGCAAGTCTTAACGGTTACGGTATTATCTTCAATAACATAATACAATCATCGGGTATTATACCTCAGATATCTGTTATTATGGGTCCTGCCGCAGGGGGAGCCGTCTACGGACCTGCCCTCACAGACTGGGTCTTCATGACCAGCCATACAAGCTATATGTTTGTAACCGGTCCAAACGTTGTCAGGGAAGTGCTAAATGAAGATATAAGCAGCGAGGATCTTGGTGGTGCAGAAACTCATGCGCGCAAAAGCGGGGTGGCTAATATGATCTACGACGATGAGGAGAACACAATCATTGCATTGAGGAAATTCCTCTCCTATCTTCCCTCCAATAATCTCGAGAATCCACCTGTTGCCGCATATGACAACAGCACTCCTGATGTGAACGAAAAGCTGCGTGATATAGTCCCCGATGACCCAAATAAGGCATATGATGTGCGTGACATCATCTCGCTCATTGTTGACCGGAACAGCTTCTTTGAGACATCAGAGTTGTTTGCGCCGAATATCGTCACCGGATTCGGACGCCTCGAGGGCAAGACAATAGGCATCGTTGCCAACCAGCCCAAGGTGCTCGCCGGAGTCCTTGACATCGATTCATCGACAAAGGGTGCGCGCTTCATCAGGTTCTGTGACGTTTTCAACATTCCCATACTCACCCTTGAGGATGTACCGGGCTTCCTTCCAGGAAAAGACCAGGAACATTCAGGAATAATAAGACATGGCGCCAAGCTTCTCTTTGCCTATTCCGAAGCCACGGTACCACGGATAACCATCATTCTCCGAAAGGCCTACGGAGGGGCATATATTGTGATGAACAGCCGTAGCATGGGAGGTGACTTCAATTTTGCCTGGCCATCTGCAGAGATAGCTGTGATGGGGCCGGATGGCGCTGTGGCTATTCTCTACCGTCGTGAGCTGGCAGATGCAAAGGACCCTGTAGCAATGAAGAAGGAGCTGGTCAAGAGGTACCGCGAGAAGGTGGCCAATCCGTTCATCGCTGATGAAAAGGGATATATAGACGAGGTAATTGACCCTGCAATGACAAGAAGGAAAGTATTGTCAGCCTTCACAGCCCTGAGCAATAAGTCAGTCAAGGTCCCATCAAGAAAGCATGGTAATATGCCATTGTAGTGGCAGGGAGCATGGGGCAAGGAGCAAAAAGGAATTAAGAATTAAGAATTAATAATTAATATCTGAATATAAGACGATTAGGCTCTCAGCCAGCAAAGTGTAAAGACCCTCAGACCTTCAGACAAATGAAAATGAAAAAGATAAAAAGAATACTGATTGCCAACCGCGGAGAGATTGCAATACGTATCATGAGGACCGCAAAGACCATGGGGATAAAGTGCGTGGCTGTGCGTACCGCTGTGGAGCCGAATGCAATGTATCTCTCAATGGCTGACATTATCCATGATGAGGATGAGGATGCATCTGAGATACCTGTCTTTCTCGATGTCGAGAAGCTCATCTCCATTGCTCTTGAAACTAAGTGTGACGCGGTCCATCCCGGATACGGTTTTCTTGCAGAGAATGCCTACTTCGCTGACAGATGCCAGGTGAACGGCATCATCTTCATCGGGCCGTCACATGATGCTATTTACAAGATGGGCAACAAGACAGTCGCCCGCCAGATAGCCCTGAGGCACAAGGTGCCTATGGCGATGGGAAGCCCGGGAAGCATTGCAGATGAAGAGGAGGCTCTTGTCCACGCTACAAGAATAGGCTATCCCGTCATCATCAAGGCTGCATCAGGTGGAGGAGGACGCGGTATGCGCATCGTCCGCCATGCCTCCGAAATGGAAAAGATGTTCACACTCGCCAGTCGCGAGGCTGAGAAAGCCTTCAATGACCCGAGCGTTTTCATAGAGAAATATATTGAAAACCCGAAGCATATTGAGTTTCAGATACTTGGTGACCAGCATGGAAACATCATCCATCTTGGTGAGAGGGAGTGTTCGATACAACGGAAACACCAGAAGCTGCTTGAAGAAGCCCCCTCACCTGCACTCGACACTGAACTGAGACAAAAGATGGGCGAGACGGCTGTAGAGATAGCCAGGGCTGTAAGCTATTATTCCGCAGGAACTGTTGAGTTTCTTCTTGACTCAGACAAAAATTTCTATTTCATGGAGATGAACACCCGCATCCAGGTAGAACACCCTGTTACTGAGATGATCACCGGAATAGACCTGATCGAGCAGCAGATACTGATTGCGATGGGTGAAAAGTTGAAGATACGCCAGGAGGATGTAAGACTTAGTGGCTGGGCTATTGAATGCCGCATCAACGCAGAAGACGTTCAGGCGGGCTTCGCCCCCTCTCCGGGCAGGATAGAAAAGATCAGCTTCCCCGATGAGCCCGGGATACGCGTTGATACCGGCGTAAGGGCAGGGTCATCAATAGTTGCCAGCTATGACTCAATGATCGCCAAGCTTATCGTTACCGGGAAAGACCGTCATGAAGCAATTGTCAACACAAAAAAGGCTCTTGACAAGGTCTGGATCAAAGGCACCAAGACTACCCTGCCTTTCTTTCGCATGCTGATGCGCAACCACCTCTTCCAGGAGGGAACTTTCACCACCGCCTTCATCGAGAAAAATCTTGAGAAGTATTATAGCCATGGCGAATACGAGGAGATGATCGCTGCCTGGCTTGCAACAAAACTCTTCGTTGAGGAGAACCTCGAAGATAAGAAAACCAATATCAGCTTTGACCAGGGAAAGGAGATCACCCCATGGCTGCTGAGAAAAAGACTGACACAATTCTAAACCCTGCACGATGAATGCTGAGAAACCTGAACTGAAGAAGCTGTTTGCCCTTTCGAGCGAGGGGCGAAAGTACTCCTTCACACTCCCTCTTAAAAATGTCATCAGAATTGGAAAGAGGGACTACAATATAGAACTCCGCGAGGATGAGAAATATGGCATTCACGTACTCTGGAAGAACAGGCGTTATCCTGTTGAGATTGTACGTACAAAGCAGAACAGGTATGAGATTTTGTTCAACGACATAAGTCACATATTTACCGTTGAGACACCCTTCGCCATGCAGCGGAAGAAAGTACTTGGCAGCGGAAAAGGCAGGAGTGAACGGCTCGTGGTGAAGGCACCAATGCCGGGCAAGATCATTGACGTGCTCGTCAGGGAGAATAGTCAGGTTCTCCGGGGTGAGGCACTGGTTATATTGGAGGCAATGAAAATGCAGAATGAGATCCAGAGTATTGTCAACGGCACAATCAGCAGAATCGGCGTCAAACCAGGGCAGAACGTCATGAAAGATGATATCTTAGCTGAGATAACCGTTAAATAGGACAAAAATGACCAGTTACCGTACCTGGCTGTTACCGTCGGTTGCGGCGGTAGCACTGGTGTTGATTCTCAGTTCCTGTACACGTTTTTCAGGAAACGGCTACTCGTCAGCATGGGAACAATATACTGACAGCAGGTGGGTCGGACCTGACCTCTGGGCTAACAGGCTGGCTGATTGGGAAGTAAAAGGGGGAAGACTCACGTGCACAAGCACGTTGCCTCTCCGTACCGTCCATCTTACGACAAGAAGGACAGGTCCGGCAGATGGCACCCTCATGTCGCTGGTGCACATCCGGAGGGAGGTTATGATAGCCGCCGCCTCGGAATCAGCAGCAGGTATCCTTGTGGGAGCAGGCGCTGGCCTTGATTACCGCTCTGCAAGTCTCATCTTTCACTCCTGGGGTGAAGGTGCCGGCCTCTTCATTGGGCTGGATAACGGAGGCAAAGTATTCATACGTGACCTTAACCGGGAGAAAGAGTTCCTTGCTTATGCCAGTGAAGGCTTCCCCGGATGGAGTGAGGCTATTCTGAAGCTGACTGTTGAGGAAGAGGATGAAGGCAATGCTCTTATTGATGTCATTGCTGTCGATCCTGTCTCCAGAAGAGTAATCTCGGAAATCAACGGACACATGATAGCCTCTTCACGCCTGACAGGAAACATTGCCCTTGTCTCGCACGCAGGTACTGTGACAGAGGGAGGAGAATTGTTCTCATTTGCTCACTGGAGGGTAAGAGGGTCACGTACCGAAAAGCACCAGGAGCGCAACACAGGGCCGCTTGTCACGGCACAATATACGCTGAGCAGGGGGACACTGAAACTCACAGCACAACTTATGCCTGTTAATAAGGATATATGTGACTCTGTCGAGCTGCAACTTGTTGATGAAGACAGATGGCAGACCGTTGCCATTACTGCTGTCGACACACCATCATTCACTGCATCCTTCAGGCTGACAGGCTGGGCTGCAAGCAATGACAGGCCTTTCCGGCTGAAGGCACGGTACAGGTATGGCCGTGAAACCGTCAACATACTTAAGGGAACCATCAGACATGACCCTGTGGAAAAGGAGGAGCTGAAGATACTTTCTCTCTCATGTATTGAACAGGTTATCAAGCCTGATCCGAAGAAATGGTCAGGCATCGATGCAGGCTACTTCCCATTTGAGCGGGGTATTCTTTACCCCTTTCCGAAGATGACAGACAACCTCATGAAGCAAAAGCCTGACCTGCTCTTTTTTGCAGGTGACCAGGTGTATGAAGGAGCCTCTCCTACAACTGCGGTATATGGTGCCGGCGCCATTGATGATTACCTCTACAAGTGGTATTTGTGGTGCTTTACTTACCGCGATCTGACGACCACCATTCCGGCCATCACCATACCAGACGATCACGATGTTTATCATGGAAACCTGTGGGGTGCCGGGGGTAAAGCTACTCCAGCCGGTCTGTCAGGTGCTCCCGCACAGGATGCCGGGGGTTATAAGATGCCTCCCGGGTTTGTCAACATGGTGCAAAAGACACAGTCAAGCCATCTGCCTGACCCGGTTGACCCCGACCCGGTTGAACAGGGTATCGGTGTCTATTTCACAGAATGCAACATCGGAGGAGTAAGCCTTGCTGTGATCGAAGACCGTAAGTTCAAGACAGCCCCGGCGGTATTGCTCCCTGATGCGATGATAATTAACGGCTGGCCGCAAAATAAGCAATGGAGTGCAAAAATGAGGTCTGATATTCCTGGAGCTACCCTTTTAGGTGACCGTCAGGTGTCATTTCTTGAGAATTGGGCTGATGACTGGTCCGGGGGTGCCTGGATGAAAGCTGTACTCTCACAGACCCTGTGGGCAAATCTGTCGACACTGCCTGATTCCGCTACCAGTGATGCTGTCGTAACGTCAATGACTGTACCTGACTCAGGTATTTATGTCACAGGTGACAAGATTGTTACAGATTTTGATTCCAATGGCTGGCCGCAGGGTGGTCGCAATCAGGCGCTTAAGATCATCCGTAAAGCTTTTGCTCTTCATATCTGCGGCGATCAGCATCTTCCCTCCACTTTACAGTATGGTGTTGAAAGCTGGGGCGATGCCGCCTTTGCAATCGTCTCACCGGCCACAGGCAATATCTTCCCCAGGAGGTGGTTCCCTCCCATTCGCGGCAGGAACAGAACCGAGGGTTCTCCGGATTATACCGGGGAGTATGAGGATGGTTTCGGAAACAAGATCACTGTTCATGCAGTGGCTAATCCGCACAAGAGTGCTGTAAAGCCACAAAGGCATAACGAGCTCGTCACAGGATACAGTGTCATTACGTTCAACAGGAAGACCAGGGAGATAGAGATGGCGAACTGGCCGGGGTATGCTGACCCTGTAACAGGCAGCCCCTTCCCGGGGTGGCCGGTAAGGATAAAACAGACAGACAACTACAATCGGCGAACAGTGGCATGGTTACCTGAAGTGGTCACTGAAGGATTGAATAATCCTGTTATACGTGTCATCAGCGACAATACCGGAGAAATTGTATACACGCTGAGAATAAGCGGGAACACCTATCAGCCCGGAGTATTCTATTACGGTCCTTACACTATAGAAGCAGGTGATCCGGATATTGGTGTATGGCAGAAGGTTTCGGGTATTGAGGCCTGGACCACGAAAGAGAGGCAGAAAATTACACTTGCGTTTTAATAAAAAGTAGCGACCCGCAATTTGCGGGTCGTTACATCATTTTCCGAAGTTTTATTTGTTAACCGGGGCGTTCTTCAGAGTCGCCACCAGGAAATTCCAGAACTTACCGACTGACTCTATTTCAATCTTCTCATCCGGACTATGCGGGAAACGGATGGTCGGGCCGAAGCTTATCGAATCAAGCTTCGGATATGCACCCATAATAATACCGCACTCGAGACCAGCATGTATTGCCTTTATCTCCGGGATCTTGCCGTAAAGCTTCTTATATGTTTCCTGCATGGCTGCCAGAATGGGGCTTTCCATATTGGGGTTCCATCCCGGGTAGCTGCCCGTAAGCTGAACATCAGCATCAATCAGGTGGAATCCGGCAGCTATCTGCCAGGCTGTTGCCTCCTTGGCAGTGTCAACAGAGCTGCGTGTGAGGCAATATGCCTCAAACTTACCATCCTTTACCCTTACAATGGCGAGGTTGTTTGATGTCTCAACCAGTCCCTCCATGCTCTGACTCATCCTCTGTACACCATTGGGACATACATAGACAGCCCTGATAATCCTGTACTGGTCACCTGCATTCATCACCTTGGCCGGTGCGGCAGTTGACTCAGCGAAGAATCTGATATCCGGATCGACCTCCCTGAACTCTGTCCTGTATATCTTCTCATAACCCTTCACGAATTTTTCGAACTGGGCCTTTTTGATCGAGGGTACGACAACAATACCTGAGGCTTCGCGGGGTATTGCATTTCGAAGGTCACCACCGGCATAACCTGCTATCCGGAGTCCGAAGTCATGTTCAGCCTGTTGAAAGAACCGAAACATGATTTTGTTGGCATTTGCCCGTTCGAGCTTAATATCTACACCTGAATGGCCGCCACGCAATCCTTTTGCAGTTATTTTGTATGCTGTCATTCCGGCAGGGGTCTTTTCCTGCTTGTATGAGCGTACAGCACTTACATCAATACCTCCGGCACATCCGACATAAAGCTCACCCTCATCCTCTGAATCGAGGTTTATCATTATCTCACCCTTGAGAACACCCTTTTTAAGGTTTTTTGCGCCCGTCATTCCGGTCTCTTCGTCAATTGTAAATAGTGCTTCGAGGGGCCCGTGAACTATCCTGGGGTCAGTCATGGCAGCCATTGCTGCAGCAACACCGATACCGTTATCTGCACCGAGGGTTGTGCCATTTGCCTTAACCCATCCCTGGTCAATGCGAGTTTCAATCGGATCCTTCTCAAAATCAAACACCTTATCAGAGTTTTTCTGAGGCACCATATCAAGATGGCCCTGGAGAATGATTCCCTTGCGATTCTCCATTCCCTTTGTGGCAGGCTTCCGAAGAATGACGTTTCCGGTTTTGTCTACAATGGTCTCGATACCGTTTTCCTTGCCAAACTTTTTCATGTACTCTATCATCGCCTTCTCTTTTTTTGAGGGGCGCGGGATCTGTGTTATTTCATAGAAATATTTCCACAGAAGCTTTGGTTCAAGTTTGCTTATATCACTCATAATTAAATATTTAATTGAATTTACTTTTTAATGTTCGGAATATCAAGACCATAACCTCTTTTTCTGTCAATTCGCCTGAGGAACATTGCCATAAGAATGGCTGCCACTCCGAAAGCCGCAAATACAAGCTCGGGTACTGTGTAATCATAACGCAATCCTTCTGCTCCTGAAGCAATCTGTTCAGCCACTCCGGGGTTTGAAACGGATGTGACCCAGCCGATAAGAATCGGAACCAGAAGCAGTCCTATATTCTGAATATAGAAAATGCTGCCATAAGCTGACCCCAGATACCTGTCCTCTACTATCTTGGGAATAGAGGGCCACATAGAGGCTGGCACAAGCGAGAAGGCAGTGCCGAGGATGACAATTGTACCGATAGCGATTGGCTTGGTGAAAGCGCTGTTTGGAACCAGGGCAAAGATCAGGTGTGAAACGGTCAGCAGAATCGCTCCGTAAAGCATCATCTTGGCTCCCATGCCCTTCTTGTCAAGGAAGAGCCCAATAAAAGGTGTGAGTATCATTGCTCCTATGGGGAAGTAGGAGAAGAGTGCCGCAGCAGTCTTGATCTCCAGCCCCAGCTTTGAGGCCAGCATGTCAGTCGCAAATTTCTGAAACGGGAAGATTGCTGAATAGAAAAGGACGCAAAGGGCTGCTATTGTAAGGAAGCCAGGATTGGTGAAAATCTTCTTAAGATCTGATATTTTGAACTCCTCTTCAGGCTCACCGGTAGCTGTCTCTCCATCCTGTCTCTCCAGCTTCCTGTCCATAAATGTGTATATAAAGAATGTGATGAAACCGATGCAAAGGAAAACAAGACCCATAAAGACTGAGTGTGATACGCCGCTATTCTCTGCAAAAATGGGTGAGAGACGGAAGACGGCAAAGACACCAAGACGTGCAATAGCCATTTCAAGGCCCATTGCAAGTGCCAGTTCTCTGCCTTTGAACCATTTTACGATAGTCTTTGATACTGTGATGCCTGCCATCTCGATTCCGACACCGAATATCGCAAATCCAAAGAAGGCAAGTTTTGCCGATGCGGGCACGCCAGTAAAGAATGACCCGAGCCAGTTTGCCAGTCCACTCTCCGCAAACCCGGCAGTAAGGGCAAAAAACTTGATCCCTGCTCCAATAACCATGGTAAGGGCGGCAGTGATAAGTGTGAACCTGATACCCATCTTGTCAAGAATGATACCTGAGAAGATGAGGAAGAAGGCAAAAACATTAAGGAAAAACTCAGAACCGCCGAGCATACCGAATACCTCCGGTGACCATTTGTAATCAGTCTCCAGAAGTGCCTGCAGCGGTGCAGCTACATCAATAAAGAAGTATGCAAAAAACATTGTTAATGAGATGAGCCCGAGCGCAAGCCATCTTGCAAAGGCTGATTCCCGAAGGGATTTTCGTATCTGTTCCATTTGGTAAATTTAAGTTTATAAGGTCTGTAAATGTATAAAAAAATAGATCGAATTACCTATGCAAAAAACATGACAACTGAACTTTATGGCACAATTTTGGTTATAAACCTGAATAGTTATATTTGTATCGTTCATATTTAATTATCTAAATATTTGTAATTTGCTTATTATCATGAAGAAACTGATTCTTGGGCTGATAATTTTTATGCCATTTCTCATTGCAAACGGACAGGGCACAGAGGTAAAATGGTATTCAATAGAGGAAGCCGCTGCTCTGGCGAAGACTACACCAAAGCCAATTTTTGTTGATGCCTATACCGACTGGTGCGGGTGGTGCAAGAAGCTTGACAAGGATACTTTTTCACACCCTGTGATAGCAGAGATACTGAACACAAAGTATTATGCCGTTAAATTTGATGCCGAGTCAAAAGAGCCTGTTACTTTCCAGGGCAGAGAGTTTATAAATGACGGCAAGCTCGGTAAGGCACATCAGCTTGCCTATGCACTTCTCCAGGGCAACCTCGGATATCCGACTGTGGTCTTTCTTACAGCCAGCAGTGAACTTATTACACCTGTGTCCGGTTACAAGACTCCGAAGGAATTTGAACCAATGCTTGTCTATTTCAGTGGAACAACTTGGCAGACACAGAGTTATGCTGACTTTGTGAAGACTTTTCAGGGGAAAGCTCAGTAGGGACTGAAGGTCTGAAGGTCTGAAGGTCTGATGTCCTTTTCCACCACCCCCTCACTGGCTTTCGCCAGTGAGACCCCTCCTGTCTCAGGAGGGGAAATTATGTATTAGCTTGTCTCCCTGCTCCTTGCTCCCTGCACCACTATTAACTATTTCCCGATAATGAAGTTAGAGGGCAGGGCAACTGTATTGCCAAACTGGTAGATCAGCTTGCGTGCAGTGCATATAGTCCTATTTCCCGATGAAACGCGCATTTCAACCACATCAGGCACCCTGTAGAAGAGCTTGTCGGCAACAGCAATCTCCTTTTCAGATACTACAGGCCTGACAATCAGGTTAAGATCTCTTGTCTTACCGGAGGGGATAAATTCAATTGAGACAGGTTCACCGTTGTTGCTTCCGGCATCGGTCATACCGCCGGTCTCAGAGAAACTGAAGATTGTTGTTTTTGTACCAGCCATTGAGATCTGTGGGGTGAACCATATGCGATAATGTCTCACCTCTGTCCAGCTTTTACCGGCAAAGAGTGCAGTATATTCGCGGTCGAGTCTGTTTATTTCATCAATGGCAGAACCGTCTTGCGGGAATATGTTTGTCTCTCCCGTAAGGATCATGTGCTTGCCTTCACGAAGCTCCAGCAGTCTTTTTGCAGCCTCACCCGCTTCTTCTTCCATTGTCAGGCTCTTCTTCTTCTGCACCAGGTAGGGTATCCTTATAAATGCGGTATCAGCCTTTACCACTTTGTAGGCTGTGTCGGTCTTCATCGATACATACTCCTGCGCCCCCAGGTCAGGAAAGAGGAGTCCCTCAAAATCAGCTTCACCCTGGCTATGCGAGAAAGAGGTTGCGTCATACAAATAGGGATTTATATCGAGGACCAGCCCGTTCTTTTTGAGGGCGAGAACATTGGTCTGCATCAGCGTTGTACCCTGGATCACATAATACTGTGATGGGTCCAGTTCTTCGACAGTACGGAGCGATACATCCCTGATCGACCAGAACTCGTTCTCTTCCGTAATGATATCTTGCAGTCCGATCATCTCTTCAGCAAATTCAGAATACGGTCCTGGAATCTCAATGGTTCTTTCGGCAATTATGTCAAATTCAAGAACGGTGAGCGGCAGGGCATAGACAATACTGCCGTCAGTGACCTTTACCTCGCCTCCCAATGGCATTATTACTATATCTGATTTTGTACCGGTCTTTGTCGGGATACAACCTGATAACAATATTGAAACAATTATAATAAGCCCAGCTAATTTTTCTGTCATTGTGAAATGCTTTTTACAAATATAGACTAAAGTTACTGAAACGCGTTTCGCGGAATGCGCGGCCGATATTCATCAGGATATCACCTGCAATAACAGCCTCTTCAGAGTGTATCCTGAGTGCCACATCACCGGCAGCGCCGTGAAGATAAACGCCTGCAATTGCAGCTTTGACCGGGTCATATCCCTGTGCAAGAAGTGCAGTAATCATTCCGGTCAGCACATCGCCGCTGCCTCCGGTTGCCATTCCGGGGTTACCAGTGCTGTTGAAGAATATCCTTCCGTCAGGCAATGCCACTGAAGTATGGGCTCCTTTTAATATAAGAATGCAGTTATGGTCCGCTGCAAATCTGCTTTCCCTTTCCAGAAGCTGATAATCGGTCATCTCCTCGTCCAACAGTCCTTTAAACTCGCCCGGGTGCGGTGTAAGAATGGAATTTGGTGGTACCAGTGTCAGGAGTTCCCTGTTCTGAGCCATGATATTAAGCGCATCTGCGTCAAGTACCAGCGGAATCCGGGCATTCTCAAGAATTGCTTTCAGGACGTTTCGGGAGTCCGGATCTGTCCCCATCCCCGGACCAATTCCGGCAGCATCGTATCTTTCAAGGTCAGGCATGGTGGTAATGAACTCTGCTCCCGGATCTGGGGAGACCATTACTTCAGGAAGTGCAGCCTGGATGGGTAAGACGGCAGCTACCGGCGTATGAACTGTCACCAGTCCTGCCCCCGTACGCAGCGCCGCTCCTGCCGCCAGCGTGGCAGCACCGGCCCTCCCATATGACCCGGCCACAATAAGAGCATGGCCACAGGTACCCTTATGATCAAACTTCCTCCGTTTCCTGAGCAGCGGAGTGACATCTTCCCGCATGATATAATGGTATCTTGATGGCTTCTTAAAGATGGTCTCCTGATGAAGGCCTATGTCAATAACCTCCCATCTTCCTGTAAAATCATCGTTTCCGGCAAACATGAACGATATCTTCGGAAACTGGAAGGTCAATGTAAGTGATGATTTTACAATTGCGTCACGGTTGGCGTTTGTATTATCCTCGCAGAATAGCCCTGAGGGAATGTCGACTGAGATTACATTTGCCCCGGTAAGGTTGATACGGCGTATGACCTCTGCAGCTATTCCTGACGGAGACTTGCTCAATCCGGTTCCGAAAATGGCATCTATTATCACCTCATTGCGGCTCAATGATGGGAAAAGCGACATATCAGCAAGAGTAAAAGGATCTACTCCGGCACGTGCAAGACGTTCAGCATTCAGTCTGAAATCATTGCTGTGTGCAGCCCCTGTTTCGACTATATAAACCCTGACCGGATGTTGCTCCTCATGCAGGAGCCTGGCAATAACAAGACCATCTCCCCCATTGTTGCCGGGACCGGCAAAGACCGTCACATTGCTGTCATTTGCTATATATTCCTTTATTTTCTGAAAGGCGGCTGTGGCAGCTCTCTCCATCAATCCTCCCGGAGTCACTGGTTCCAATGCGATTGTGGCAGCGTCTATCTCCCTAATCTCCGATGATGTAAATATTTTCATATATTATCTTTGAACAAGAAACATACAAATTTATATATATAGGTGATCCAAAATTATAGAGTTACAATTTTCTTCCAGACATCGTCAATTAAAAAAGATTAATATATTTGCCTGCGTCACAAGAAATCAAAAACCAATTAATACACGAAAATTATGCTAAAGAACCATCCAAAGGGACTGCTGGTAGCATTCTTTGCCAACATGGGCGAGCGTTTCGGCTTTTACACCATGATGGCCATACTTGTACTATTCCTGCAGGCCAAGTACGGCTTATCGGCTGAGAAAGCAGGAGGTATTTACAGCTGGTTTTATTTCAGTATTTATGCGCTTGCCCTTGTTGGCGGCATACTGGCTGATTCAACCAGGAAATATAAAACTGTTATTCTCTTCGGCATTATCATCATGTTCGGCGGTTACCTGCTAATGGCAATTCCGGGCATGACACTCACATTCACAATAATCGGTTTGTTTACCATTGCCTTTGGTAACGGATTATTCAAGGGAAATCTACAGGCTGTTGTGGGTCAGATGTATGACAATCCGCAATATTCAAAAATGAGGGACACGGCCTTTATGATATTCTACATGGGTATCAACGTTGGTGCATTTTTTGCTCCCTTTGCTGCCACAGCTATGAGAAACTGGTGGCTAAAGACCAACGGTTTTGCTCACGACGGAAGTCTGCCGGCGCTCTGCCATCGTTATCTGGAGGGTAACCTTGCAGATACCACGACATTCAGTCAACTGGCAGCAAATGTAAGTCTTAATGGTCAATCGGCAGATCTGACAAGCTTTGCAAACACATACCTTGAGGTGTTTTCTAAGGGCTACAACTATGCCTTTGGAATCGCCGCCGGCGCAATGGTGATCTCAATGCTCGTTTACATCTTCTTCGGCAAACTTCTTCCCAACAAGGAGAAGAAAGTGACTGAAGTTTCGGAAAAAGTTGATTTCCAGCCCCTGCCTCTCATTTTTGCTATCATTGCAATGGGCATTGTGGCATACGGACTGCATTTTATCAAACAGGTTGGTTGGGCTGCAGGTTTTGCATTCGGCCTCTTTGCTGCATTTGTTACCTGGATCATGCTTAGTTCAACCAAAGAAGAGAGGGCCAGAGTAGTTTCATTGATACTGGTATTTGTAGTTGTAGTCTTCTTCTGGATGTCCTTCCACCAGAACGGCCTTACTCTTACTCTCTTTGCACGTGATTATACAGTCAAGCAGGTCGATGCATTTACAAACCTGTTCTTCACCCTTCCTTCAATCCTTGCAGTAATTGGTTCAATTGCAGGCCTCGTATTGCTGGTGCAGAAATCATCCAGTGCAAGGAACAGAGTTATTGGAGGTATCCTGTTTGCTGCGGCTATTGTTTTCTCATATTACAGGGTCAGCGGTGCAGAAACATTGAACTCAATTTCCCCTGAAATTTTTCAGTCTTTTAATCCCCTGTTCATCGTTGCTCTGACTTTCCCAGTAATGGGGGCTTTTGCATGGATGAACAAGAAAGGTATTGAACCTTCCACCCCGAAAAAGATTGGGATAGGTATGATTATAGCTTCAGTGGGGTTCATTATTGTACTTATTGCATCACTGAACCTTTCATCTCCCAAGCTTCTTGCCGGATCACCTGTGCCCGATGCTGAAAGAGTTATGCCTTACTGGCTGATAAGCAGTTATCTCATTCTTACGATAGCTGAGTTATTTCTTAGTCCGATGGGGCTCTCATTTGTGTCAAAGGTTGCACCATCCCGTTTCCAGGGTCTCATGCAGGGCGGATGGCTGCTGGCTACAGCCGTAGGCAACAAGCTGCTTTTCGTCGGAACCCTTCTTTGGGATAAGGTTGAACTGTGGCAGTTGTGGGCAGTATTCATCGTCTGTTGTATCCTCTCAGCTGCATTCATTTTCTCTGTGATGAGAAGACTCGAGAATGCCACAAAATGACGGAACTAATATTTAAAATAGAGCCGCCTCAGGCGGCTTTATTTTTTTTATGTAAATGAATGGTGTAACATTTATAAAAAGGAATAATCAATATATTTGTCTGTTTTATAAATAACAGGAATGAGCGGTAGAAATCTATATGACAAGGTATTTGCAATTTTCGGAACACTGATGGTATTTTTCTATTTCGGTCTGGGCTATTATGTGATCTTCTCCCCATATCTTGACCACATCGACACTGCCCTCAGAGTCATTATCGGCGCTCCGCTGCTTGTTTATGCCGTGTACAGGCTATTTGTCTCCTACTCAAAGATAAAAGAGAACTTCTTTAGCGGAGGTGACAATGACGATTAAATCATGCCCTGATGGTAGGGACAAAGGCATGTTTGGCGGTCTTATTCTGATGTGGCACATGCTTTGTAACAGATATAAAAATGTGTCGCACCTGAAATTTGGTAACCTGAGAGAAAACATCTTTATGAGATAATTGCTAATATTGTGGGCCACAGAAGCGGCAGAATGGCAGCAAAGATGAAAAAGTACCTGAGAAAGAATGAGTTGATGTCACTTATTGTGATGATTGCAGTCACAGCTGTATTTATGGTCACCTGCAGGAACCAGGGAACACCCGCAATAAAGGAGACTCCTACATCCGGAGATATCAGAATTGTGGCTGATGAATCATTCCAGCCAATAATAGATGCTGAGGTAGCAACTTTCACTTCGTTGTATAAATATGCCAGCATCACCCCGGTCTACAAACCCGAAAAAGAGATGATCGCCGATTTTCTCAATGACTCTGTTAAGGTTATCGTGACATCATGGACGCCAACGGAGGAGAATAAGCAGCTGCTTCTGGATGCACTAACTGTAATCCGGACAACAACAGTGGCATACGATGCACTGGCGCTGGTGATGCACAAGAGCAATTATGACTCACTTCTTACCTATGACGAGGTAGAGAGTATCTTTAAGGGAAAGATAACTGACTGGAAGCAGATTAATCCATCATCAAAACTTGGCAGGATAAATATTGTTTTCGATAATGACCGTTCAGGCAACATCAGATATTTCAGGGAGAAGTTCGATCTGCCCGACACACTGCCTGACAACTTTTTTGCTGTGAACAACAATCCTGAGGTTATTGAATATGTTTCAGAGAGCCCTGATGCGCTTGGTATAGTAAGTGTAAACTGGATAAGCGACAGGGATGATTCATTAAGCGTAAGTTTCATAAACAAGGTAAAGGTTGCAGGAATCTCGATGCAATACCTTGACAAATCGACTTTTTACCTCCCGGTTCAGGGTTCGATCTATGAAAAGACCTATCCCTTTGTCAGGGGTATAAATATGGTCTCCAGGGAGTCATTCTCAGGTCTTGGTTCAGGATTTATCACATGGACAGCCGGGGAACAGGGACAACGGATAATTTTAAAGTCAGGGCTGGTCCCCGCGACGATGCCCATCAGGCTGATACAGGTTAAAAATGAGTAACTAAACAATAAAAAGATGATTAAGAGAAGTTTAAAAGTGGTGTTGCTGTCTGCAGTTATGATCTGCATGGTTTGTGGTTCAGGAGTGAAAGCTCAATCACTTCAGGAGGCCATTACCTTCACCAAGAACGAACAGTATGATAAAGCGGAAGCACTGTTTCAGCAACTGATCAAGAGCGAGCCGGGTAACAGTAAGGCCTTCTTCCATTACGGGGAGAACACTCTGCTGAACTATTTTTCCGATACTATTTCCAACTCGCTAGTTGCAGCAACAAAAGAGGCAGCTGATATATTCAACCAGGGTATCAAAGCTAATGCAAGTGACCCGCTAAACTATGTAGGGCTGGCAAAGATTTCGTTCTATCAGGGCGAAGATGCAAAGGCAGAGGAGATGAGGGTAACAGCAAAAGGGCTCCTTCCTCCCTATAAGAAAGTCACTAAGATAGCAGACCCAAAGGGGTACGCATATACTCTTGCCAAGATTGCCGAATCATATATTCGCTTTGAACAGGTTGATACCAGCAAGGCACTGCCTTTCATCAGGCATGCACTGCAGATAGACCCGAGAAACAGCGAAGTGTATATTATCGCCGGTGATATTTATATTCTTGTCAATGACGGATCAAAGGCAATAAAGAATTATAACCTCGCCCAGGACTGGGATCTTACTTCACCAACAGCCAACATGAAGATTGGAAGCATTTATGTAAAGGGGCGCAACCTTATGGCTGCAATTCCATTCTATGAGCAGGCGATAGCTCTTGATCAGAATTATGCACCGGCATACCGTGAGCTTGGCCAGTTATACTCTATGGCAGGCAGATTCAGTGAGTCAAAAAAGTATTTTGAGAAGTATCTCGAGCTGACACAGGGAAACATACCTGCCAAGATCAGATATGTGAATGCCCTTTTCTATGCAAAAGAGTACAAAGAGGTAATAAAGAATGTTGAAGAGATCTTTGCCATTGATGACTCGAGGACATATATGAACAGGATTGCCGGCTACTCAGCTTATGAGGAGGGTAATTATCCGCTCGGACTGCAGTATATGGACAAGCTTTTTGCTTCTCTGCCCGAAGATCGAATTATTAAGAAGGACTACATCTATTACGCAAGGATACTTGCCAAAAAGAATCAGGGTTACAACAAGTCAGTTACTGAAACCGACGAGCTCGTTTCTGACCTTACCGAGATGAAGGGCAAATATCCGACACTAAAAAGCCCTGCAAAGGAAAAGATGAAGAGTGACATTGACGCCCTGCAGGTTAGGATAACAGATGCCAAAGCACAGATAGCCAAAGCTGATGCTGAAATATCCGCTGCTTTTGAAGCATATGAGAAAGCAATTAATTTCGGCGATGAGGATGTCAGCCTGATATACGAAAAGGGTACATCACAGTATTCATTTCACAGGTATGAGGATGCAGGTGACACATGGTCGCGCCTCCTGACAAAAGGTAAAAACAGTGAGAGCGACTTCCTGCAGATCGGCCGGGCTTATTACCTAGCAAAGAATTTTGACAAGGCTGACCTCATCTTCAAAGTGATGATAGAGAAATACCCCGATAACCTACAGGGTTATCTCTGGGCAGCAAATACTGCATCAGCGAAGGATCCTGACTCAGAGCTGGGACTGGCAAAACCAAAATTCATGGCTCTGCTGGAAAAGGCTGAAGCTGACTCCGTGAAAAACGTACAGGAGATATTTGATGCGCTTCGATATCTGGGTTACAATTCCCTGCAGGCGAAAAACTATGAAGAGGCAAGAGCCTATTACGTAAGGATAATGAACCTTGCACCGTCAAACAAGGACTATCAGATAAAGGCCCACAGCTCTCTCAGTACAATGTTTCTTACCATGGGTGACTACAACAGGGCTACCGAGGAAAATAACAGGATTCTTGCAATCGATCCGGCAAACGAGAATGCCAAGGCAACTATCCAGTATATCGCTGCTCTGCAGAAGAATGCTGCTCCGCCTAAGCATCCGAATGAGATTACAGGGATAATATTTGATTCAGCCGGACTCCCGATTCCGGGAGCCTCTGTACGAGTCAAAGACACTGCAGCCGAAGCATGGACCAATGCCAGGGGTGAATATAAGTTTGTCATGCCCGAGGCATCAGAAGTATTAGTCATCAGTGCCAAGGGGTACAAATCACAGGAGGTTCCTGTAACTAAAAAGAGAGTCTACAACGCCACTCTTGAAAAGTAAACCCTGATTTTTATAGCATTTCAGGATTGATATTTATAAATGAGACTATTGTAAAAGACTAAGAGAATAATTATTTTTGCCAACTGTTTACTTAAACCAACTAAACAATACTAAAATGAGCAAAGAATCCAGTAAGTTCAAAGATGTGATGAATTCACTTTTTGCACCCGTTGCTATTATTGTAGCTTTTATTGTTGCCTATTATCTCTTTACCAATGTAATGGGTAACCCAGTTAACTTTGAAGCAGGTAACCCTAAGGGTCATCCGATTCAGGGTAACTATCTGGGAATGATCTATAAGGGCGGTATCATTGTGCCGATTCTTATGACATGCGTTCTCACCCTTATTATCTTCGTTTTTGAGAGAGGCATTACCTTAAGCAGAGTTCAGGGTAAAGGCAGGCTTAACGTTTTTGTTGCAAACATTCAGTCATTACTTGCACAGGACAAAATTGAAGAAGCTGTTACCGCATGCGACAAGCAGAAAGGTTCACTTGCAAACGTATTAAAAGCAGGTCTTGTTCGTTACCGTGACCTGGCAGGTGATTCATCACTCGAAAAAGATCAGAAGATCACCTCTATGAAGCAGGCTCTTGAAGAGGCTACTGCTCTTGAGCTTCCGACACTTTCAAAGAACATGGTAATTCTTTCAACACTGGCTTCAATCTCAGTGCTTATCGGTCTTATCGGAACTGTTATCGGGATGATCCGTGCTTTCGGTGCCCTTGCACAGGCTGGTGCTCCTGATGCACTTGCTCTTGCAACCGGTATCTCAGAAGCCCTTATCAACACAGCTTTCGGTATCACCGGCTCAACATTCGCAATTATATTCTACAACTATTTCTCATCACAAATTGACGGTTATACTTTCAAAATTGATGAGGCAGGTTTCAGCCTGACTCAGACTTTTGCAGCATCAGTAAGCAAATAATCATAAGTATTTATTCTTTTGGTTACAAAAAGAAAGGATTTAAAAAATGCCAAAGATTAAAATACACACCAAACAACCTCGCATCGACATGACGCCGATGGTGGACCTGTTTGCGCTGCTGCTGACCTTTTTCATGCTTACAGCAACATGGAGGCCATCAGATCCGGCTCCGGTAGATACACCCTTTTCAGTATCCGAAAAGCCCACTCCTGATGCCAATATTATGACCGTGTTGCTTTCTGCTGACAATAGGGTATTCTTCAATGTTGACAACGGCCCTGACACAATTCTTAAGTTCAGACCTAAAATCCTTGCAGAGATGGGTAAACGTTACAACATTGAGTTCACTGAAGATGAATTACGCACATTTGAGAAGCTTACGGCCTCATCATTTGGCGTTTCTATTCAGGACATGAAGGCCTACCTGGCAGCCACAGATGCAAATGTAAGAGCATCACTTGAAAAGGGTATCCCAATCGATTCAACAGACAACCAGCTTGCGCTATGGGTACTGTTCTCACGCCAGATCAATCCTGCAGTGAATACACTGATCAAAGGCGATGCTAATGCAGACTTCCCTATAGTAAGGGAAGTTCTCGACATCCTTCAGGACAAAAATGTAAACAGGTTCAACCTGATTACTAACCTGAGAGTAATTGAAGTTACAGAAGAAACAACTGAGTAAGATGGCAGAGATCATACAAGAGGAAAAAGGTAAAGGTGGCAAGAAGAAGCCCAAGAAGCATTCGACCCACATTGACATGACGCCGATGG
>JALOMO010000076.1 GCA_025455395.1 Bacteroidales bacterium | reverse complement strand
ATCCCTCCTTCGCTTTGCTCAGGAGGGATTTTGTTGAGGTCGGTGGCGGATTCGAACCGCCGTACCCGGTTTTGCAGACCGATGCCTAGCCACTCGGCCAACCGACCATTGCGGGTGCAAAAGTAATAATTTTTTCTTGTATAACCACCTGCACAATTATACAAACATTGTTATGTCTACTCGTAGAGCCGTTGCATGCAACGGCTCTACATGGCATCCACAAAACGATCTTATATTATTATCCGATTATTTTTTCCCTGGTATTGGCGCAATACCTGCCATCTCACCGATCACATTGACCAGGTCACTGCCACCCGGAACAACAATCTTGGTGTTCGACTGCAGGGCAGTCTCCATAGCCTGTAATTTCCTTAATAACTGAGCATTACCGATAAAGTATTTTTCTGCAGCCTCGTTCACAAGCCTTATGAATTCAGCCTCACCTTCTGCCTGCAGTATCTTAGCCTGCTTCGCACCTTCAGCCTCCTTGATCTTAGCCCTCTTAACACCATCGGCAACGGTTTCGGCAGCAGATGCCATATCTACTGCAGCAATCTTCTCATTCTCAGCCTTCACCACCTTGTTCATCGTCTCCTGTACATCCTTCGGCGGGTCAATCTGCTTCAGCTCGGTTCGCACAATCTCAATCCCCCATCCCTTGGTCTCAGTGTGCAAAGTGTTGTACAGCTCCGCGTTGATCTTGCCACGTTCACTGTTGGCCGACTTTAGTGTCATAGTACCGATGATGTTACGAAGCGTGGTGCGGGCAAGGTTGACAATCTGGTACTTGAAGTTGGCAACATTGTAAATCGAACCCTTAACACTCTCCTCATCTGACTTGACCCTGAAGTAGACCTGTGCGTCAACACTTGCATTCAGGTTGTCATTGGTGATAATCTCCTGTGGCTCGGCATCAACCATCTGCTCGGTCACATTGACCCTGTACATCTTGTCGATGACGGGAATGATCCAGTGAAATCCGGGGTTGGCAAAATTATAGTACTTCCCAAGGCGCTCAATAAGAGCCCTGTGTGTCGGTCTGACAATCCTGATTCCCCAAAAGAAGATCAGTACAACAAAAGCAGAAATAACTACATAGATCATGGTAAAAGTCCTTTCATTAGTTGATAAATGTTAACCTACTAAGTTAAGAAAAAGTGTGGAATGTTGAAAGATTGGAAAGATAATTAAGGTACAGGGCATTTATATGTTTGGCCCATTATTTTAGTCCAAACTCCCTGAAAATCCAGTCCATCTTCTGCCTGTTAAAGTCACCGGGCAGACCGTGGCCGGCGTTCGGATAGACTATGTAACTCTTCTTCGATACAACATTGTTATAGGCGGCAAAATTGATGTGCGGAGGGCAGACATCATCAACAAGCCCGACACCCATCATCAGGGGGGCTTTTATCATCGGGGCAAGATTCTTGATATCAAAGTAACTAAGAACGCGATATACCTCCTCCCATGTCATCCGTTTCTCAATTTCCACATAGTTGATAAACTCATTACCAGGCCACTGCGCAACCTTAAAATAATCTCGGAAATCAGAGAGGAAAGGCACCTGGGGTGCACAGACCCTGACCCTTTCATTGTCAAGGGCAGCAGTTGCGAATGTAAGTGCTCCTCCCTGGCTCGCTCCCTCAACCGCAACACGTGTGGTGTCGACTTCAGGGCGGGAGAATAGAAAATCTATTCCCCTGATACAGTCCATATAGGCTCCCCTGTAGATGTATTTCTCCTTGTCTTCGATGTTGTTCAGGATGTAACCCGGAAAGCCCGGGTTGACGTCATCCTTGCTGTTGCCGTGACCTCTTATATTCAGTCCGAACCCGATGATCTCATCGCCGTAATTGATGTAGGATGGCTGTATTGTTGAGCTGTATCCCGGAACATGCATCACAGCCGGATAACGACCCGGTTTCACAGGCACCCTGTACCAGCCCCTTATGAGGGCATTGCCCAGAGAATGCATCTCAACCAAAAATATGTTATGTGTCGGAGTGCAGAGACTGTCAATCCTGATCATGTTATACTGCGGATCGACAGAAGCAAGCTCCTCCTTCGCTTTGGACCAGAATATCTGAAAATCAGGCTGACGGTCAGTCGGAGAAATAATTTTTTCCGGTTCATAGCCGAAGCTGAATTTTACCTCCTTCTCAGCACTTTTTGTCTTCAGAAGGGCAGTAACACTATAGAATCCTGGGTTAATGCCTGACAACCTGAAGCTGAAGTTTCCCGTCAGGTATTTTTCAATAACTATGGGCTCTTCAATAACTCCTATATTCTCGCCAAAGTCTGATGTCACAGTCACGGTAAGATCTCCCTGCATCTTCTTTGAGAAGCCGTTCTTCAAAGTAATCGGTATCTCGGCATAGGGAACGCCTCTGATAATCATATCCTGTTGAGGGAATGACGGAGCTACAACGATAGATTCAGCGGCACCTATGGATGATATACGAAGCGGTCCGGAATATATGCCTCCATTGCCTGAGGCATCATAGACCCTTACAGCAATTGTGTTCGGTTTACCGAATTTTATATTGTCAGGCGCGATCCTGTATTCCCGCCGGGTGTCCCACTTTCCTTCATAATCAGGAGGCAGCTTGCCTGTTGACCCGATAAGCACCCCATTAAAGTAGGTGAAATCAACATCATCGATCTTTCCCAGGTAAAGTACCAGACCTCCGTACTTCATGGCGTCACTCTTCATTGAACCTGGTATAGTCACCGTCACCCTGTACCAGGCAAAACCGTCATAATCAGGAAACCCCTGCTGCTCCCAGGCCATGGTAGGAGAGATATCCTTCCACGCTGAGTCGTTAAACGCCGGTGAGGCATAAAGCTTATCATCACCAGTAATAAACTTCCACTTCGCTTCAGGCAGGTTCTGTGACCGTCCCGCCACTGTTGCCAAAGAAAGAATTAATATTAAGAATATTGTCCGCCTCATTTCAGGATGATTTATTTGTAAAAATACTTATTTCCATTTCTATAATAGAATGGCTCTGCAGGAAAAGGCAAAAAGAGTTGCACAAATGCCTTTAGGATATTATCTTTTCAACCGCGAAGCCTATGAAAAAACAAGAAAGGGAGGAATCTCTTTCATTATCTGAATCCTATACCTAACTTATTATATATCATGAACCTGCATATTATAGACCTGGGCATTATAATACTCTACCTTGTTGCTACTGTCTTCATCGGCTATTGGGTATCGAAAAGGGCCTCCAGAAATATACAGTCCTATTTCCTGGGAGGTAACAGCCTGCCGTGGTACTTCCTTGGCATATCAAATGCCTCAGGCATGTTTGATATTGCCGGTACCATGCTCCTTGTCTACTGGCTCTCGGTCTACGGTCTGAAGAGTATCTGGATACCTTGGCTGTGGCCTGTCTTCAACCAGATTTTCCTGATGGTCTACCTCTCAGCCTGGCTGCGCCGCTCGAACGTGATGACAGGCGCCGAATGGATAAAGACCCGTTTCGGACAGGGGACAGCAGCCAACCTCTCCCATATTATAGTTGTAGTCTTTGCTCTTGTAAGCGTGATCGGGTTCCTCTCCTATGGTTTCAAGGGCATCGGCAAGTTTGCTTCGTCATTCATGCCGCCAATTGTCACCAATGCAGAATACCTTGCGCTCCATCCGCAGATAAATGTCAATCTCTATGCTCTCATCCTGATGGCCATCACAACCTTCTATGTTGTTAAGGGAGGAATGTTCAGCGTGGTAATTACTGAGGTCATTCAGTATGGCATACTTACTATATCTTCCATAGCTATCGGAATAATTGCCATCAACCAGGTTGCCCCGGACGCCATTAATTCAGTATTACCGGAGGGATGGAAAAGCATGTGGTTCGGGCGAACGGTGGGACTGAACTGGCAGGATATCTCCTCAGCAGCCTCGCCAAAGCTTCATGCATTCAACGAATGGATTACAAAAGACGGTTATGAGATGTTCGGCCTTTTCTTTGTAATGATGCTGTTCAAGGGAATCTTCGTGGCAGCTGCCGGACCGGCTCCTAACTATGACATGCAACGCGTGCTGGCAACACGCACACCCAGTGAGGCAGCCAAGATGAGCTCGCTGGTGAACGTTGTGCTCAACCCTGCACGTTACTTCATGATCACCGGATTGACGATACTGGCACTGGTTAACTTTGATAAACTATATACTGGTTCACTGACCTCACCAGACTTTGAAAGCATTCTGCCTGAGGTGCTGGCCACATATGTGCCCGTGGGTCTGCTGGGCTTCCTGATGGCAGGCCTTCTGGCAGCGTTTATGAGCAACTTCGCCGCAACGGTCAATGCAGCTCCGGCTTACCTTGTCAATGATATCTACAAACGTTACATCAACCCGCACGCCAGCGAGAAGAGATATGTAAGAATGAGCTATGCCGCTTCACTGCTTATAGTAGTGATAGGAATCACAGTGGGCTTCTTCGTGACATCTATAAATGAAGTCGTCTTATGGATCACCGCTGCCCTCTGGGGAGGCTATACCGCACCCAACCTTCTTAAATGGTACTGGTGGAGATTCAACGGTTACGGTTACTTCTGGGGTATGGTCGCGGGTATTGCCGCTGCCCTTATTCTCCCGATGCTAAACCTTCAGATTCTGCACGAATGGCCATTGCTGAACAATTTCAGCATGAATGCATTTCCTGTAATACTTATTGTCTCAACTATCGGCAGCATACTCGGAGCATTGCTCACCAAACCGGAAGATGACGAGACACTTATGAGGTTTTATAAAACAGTACGGCCATGGGGCTTCTGGAAACCGGTGCATCAGAAGGTAGTGAAGGAAGATCCTTCATTCGAGGCCAACCGCGACTTTCTTAAAGATATGTTCAATATCATTATCGGAATAGCATGGCAGCTCTCCCTTATGGTGTTTCCCATCTTCCTCGTACTGCGTGAATGGACTCCTTTCTTCATTTCAACAGGCATTATGATTGTAACATCCGTTATACTGAAATTTAACTGGTGGAACAAGCTCAGGGATTAAATCGAATAGAGATTACGATGACATATTGAGGCTGAGGCTGAGGCTGAGGCTGAGGTTGAGGTTGAGGTTGAGGGAAGGAATAGTAAATAAAATGAAAGAGAAATGTTTAGAAGTTTTCGTGAAATGCCTGTCTGGATTAAGGCAAATCAACTATCTGTGAATGTTTTTAGCCTGACTATGGAATTACCAAGGTCAGAGGATGATGGATTAACATCACAGATACGTAAGTCGTCAAATGGTGTATCAGCATGCATTGCGGAAGGGTTTGGTCGAAACACGAAGAAAGATAAATCGAACTTCTATATTATTGCACGTGGCTCATCACATGAAACACAGAGCCATCTTTTATATGGAAAAAATGTTGGATACTTCGGGCAGGAAATCACAGACAGGCTATTTCAGGAGTACGATGACCTGATTTATGAACTTAATAAACTTATTAAAACTCTCCAATAATATACACAACCCCACTGAAGTTTTTCCAAAATGCTTCAAACTCCAGACTTAACCTCAACCTTAACCTTAGCCTTGACCTTAACCTAGACCTTAACCTTAACCTAGACCTTAACCTTAGCCTTAACCTTAATCTCTACCTGGAGATCTCCACGCTGACCCTGCCAATCCTCCCACCCATCACCGGGTTCATCTTTGAGACCTTGATTGTCGCCCTGTTGATGCCGCTCAACTCACTGTAAAGAGCGTCAAGGATACGGGTTGCAATATGTTCCAGAAGGTTTGATTTTGTCTCCATCTCCCTCTTGATGATTTGATAAGCCATCTGATAATTTAATGTATCTCTCAGATCATCACTTTCACCGGCTTTGCCCGTATCAGTATCAATTTCAACATCAACAATGAAGTGATTTCCTACTATCTGCTCCTCCTTGTAATGACCATGAAAAGCATAAAATTCCATCTCCTCGATTCTGATAAGTCCCATATCTCAATTTTATTTATATTTCTAATATGCTTAGTAACTGACTCTTAAGAAATATTTATTCTTCCAGGCAAAAAAACATACAAAATTATTTGGTTTGTATTATAAACTACTTTATATTTGCAATATATTTATACTGTTTAAGTCTATAATTGTAAAATTAGTAATTGCCATGGAAAATGAAGAAAAATTAATGACAGGAGAAGAGAGTCTCAAGGTCATCACGGCTATGATCAACAAAAGCCGTGTAAGTCTGACACAAAGCAGTTTTCACCTGCTGTTCTGGGGCTGGCTGATATTCGCATGCAGCCTCTCTGAGTTTCTGCTCTGGAGGTTAACCGACTATGCCACTCCCTGGTATGTATGGTTTTTTGTCATACCGGGTGTATTTATTTCAATGACCTACGGGTTTGTAAAAGGAAGGAAGCAACATGTCTTCACATATGCCACCGGCATTTATGTCTGGGCCTGGATTGCATTCCTCTTTTCATCGGTTGTATTCTTTATAGTACATTCCGATCATATGGAGAGTGTTGGTAAGTATATGCTTCTGATGGCGGCAATGCCTACCCTCATCTCCGGCATAGTATTGAAGTTCAGGCCGCTGATCTGGGGTGCAGTATCGTTCTGGGTCATTGCCCTCATTGCGCATTTCGGAGGCAACATCATATCAGGTCTTGCAATGCCTGTAGCCATGATCACAGGATATCTCATACCGGGTTACTTACTCAGGACTAAGGGCAGCCATGACACCATTTAGAGAACTTGATCCTCTGCTGCATTCGCAGCTCAGGCTGGCAATAATGTCAATACTCATAAGTGTTGACAGGGCAGATTTCACATATCTGCGTGACAAGACTGAGGCCACGGCAGGCAACCTCAGCGTGCAGCTAACGAAGCTGAAAGAGGGTGGATATATTGAGGTAAGCAAAAGCTTCGGGGAGAGTTATCCTCAGACAATGTGCCGGATTACCACATTAGGGAGGACCAGATTTGAGGAATACGTAAAAAGCCTTGAACAATATATAAAACCGGAACCTCCTCAATAATATGACTTTATGATCGATTATTCCGGGTATTACTAAGAGTATGAATCGTAATTCATGTAGAAATGAAAAGAAAACTATTCTTGATCATTATACTGGTCGCAGGATTGAATTTAATAAATGCACAGACCAGGAACGAACTGGTCAACATAGGTCCGGGGTTTGGCTTTCAGTTAAACCAGTACCAGAAGGACTTTGGTTTCGGTTTAAATATTTCCAGCAGGTTTTTTGCACATGATAAACTTTCCGTTAGGTTGAGGGGCAATTTAATGTACAATGAAAATGTTCAAAACGGAGATACTGACTGGACCACTTATGCGAATGTGTCTGTAGGATTGATTGGCATCGGGGGAATGGTTGGAGATCATATCAGACTTTATGGTGAAGGAGGTTTTATCGGTCTGATCCCTTCTGATAAGTTTTCATCTGATGATTTTGTTTTCGGCGGTTACGGTTTTTTTGGATTTGAATTTTTCAATAGCAAGGGCAACAATTACTTTATAGAGATCGGAGGAGTAGGAACCGGGGCACACGCAGATAAGATTGAAAACAATCCAGTATATTCAAACGGGTTGGTTATTGGCACCGGCCTTAGGATATATTTAAAATAGATACATCGTTTCGCCTCAGATCACAAAATATGCTGATTTCATGTTAAGATGATCCGTTTTCCTTATACTTTTGTACTTTCTTTTAGAGAAGTACAATGAAGGAGTCAGAAGATATCTTAAAGACTGAATCACAGCATTTTATTGAACAGACAATAGAAAAAGACATCAGTGAGGGAAAGAACGGAGGCAGGATTCATACCCGTTTCCCACCTGAACCCAACGGATACCTGCATATTGGTCACGCTAAGGCTATCTGCCTCGATTTCGGCATGGCTCAGAAGTACGGAGGCATGTGCAATCTCCGCTTTGATGATACAAACCCGACGAAGGAGGATGTAGAATATGTCGATGCAATCAAGGAGGATATTAATTGGCTTGGTTTTACCTGGGAAGAGCGTGAGTACTATGCATCTGACTATTTCGGCAGGTTGTTTGACTTTGCAGTGGTGCTCATCAAACGAGGTCTGGCCTATGTTGACGACCAGAGAGCAGAGACAATCTCTGAACAGAAGGGAACAACCACACAGCCGGGTGTTTTGAGTCCTTACCGCGGCAGAAGCATTGAGGAGAATCTCACCCTGTTCTATCGCATGAACGAGGGGGAGTTTGCGGAGGGCAGCCGTGTTCTGAGGGCAAAGATTGACATGGCCTCCCCCAACATGCACATGCGTGACCCGATCATTTATCGCATTCTATATACTCCGCACCATCGTACAGGCACCACTTGGAAGGTTTACCCCATGTATGATTTTGCACATGGGCAGAGCGACTATTTCGAAGGTATAACCCACTCGCTCTGCACACTCGAGTTCGAGGTGCACAGGCCATTGTATGACTGGTTTGTTGACCAGCTGATGGATAGTGACTACCGTCCCCGGCAGATCGAGTTCAACCGCCTTAACCTAACCTATACTGTTATGAGCAAACGGAAACTGCTCGAGCTCGTAAAAGACGGTGTGGTAAGAGGATGGGATGACCCGCGCATGCCAACACTGTGCGGTTTGCGTCGAAGAGGGTATACTCCCGAATCTATCAGGCGCTTCGTTGAGCTGATAGGGTATACAAAGGTTGAAGCTATCAACGATGTGTCTCTGCTTGAATATGCCATCCGCGAAGATATGAACAAACGCGCTCCCCGTGTCTTCGGTGTTCTGAATCCACTTAAGGTGATTATCACCAACTATCCCGAAGAGGCCACCGAAGAGGTGGAACTTGTAAACAATCCCGAGGATGAGACGCACGGCACCCGGATGGTGCCTTTCGGCAGGGAGCTTTATATTGAACAGGAAGACTTCATGGAGAATCCTCCGCATAAGTTTTTCAGGCTGGCACCCGGTCAGGAGGTGCGTCTCAAGGGAGCCTATATAGTCAGGTGCGAGAGTTTCAAGAAGAATGAGAATGGTGAGATCACCGAAATATATTGTACATATGACCCGGAGACACGCAGCGGAGGAGCCCAGGCAGACCGCAAGGTCAAGGGCACCCTCCACTGGGTCTCGGCTGTGCATTGCCTTGATGCGGAAGTAAGGCTTTACGACAGGCTCTTCATCGACGAGGATCCCTCGGGTCACAAGGATATTGATCCAAGAGAATACCTTAACCCCGGTTCTCTTACTGTTCTTACCGGCTGCAAGGTGGAGCCATCACTGGGAAATGCCTCAGCCCTTGATAAGTTCCAGTTTCAGAGACTGGGGTACTTCTGTGTAGACTATGACAGCAGGCCTGGCAGACTCGTCTTCAACCGTACTGTCAGCCTGAAGGATACCTGGGCTAAGGTAAACAAGGAGGAGAAATAAAATACTTAAATCACCCCCCTCAACCTCAACCTTAACCTTAACCTCAACCTTAACCTCCTTGCCCTGTGCCCTGAGCCCTGAGCCATTTTTGTGGCACCATTTTTGTGCGACTTGCATGTAATTGCTTTAACATTTTTTCACAACTTAAACCGAAGGAAAATGAAAACCTTGATCAGATCAATGCAATTCACTTTGATCCTGCTTGCTGTTTTTGCTATTTCTTCCTGTGAAAAAAACTCCGACACAAGCAAGGGAACATTCAAATTTTCGATCACTCCGATCGGAGAATCCAACCTGAACAAGTCGGCTGAAGCCGACACTGCGATGGTTTCGTACCATGTAATGGTATCTGTCGAAGACACAGAAGGAAATCCTGTCCTTACCGATGAACTCATCCCCGTTTATCTCTTCGGGGCAGGCTTCATCAGTGAGGAGGTTGAGCTTGACGCAGGCAGCTATAAGCTCACAAAATTCCTGGTAATTAATCCTGCCGGCGAGGTCATCTTTGCCGCACCGCTTGAGGGAGCACCGCTGGCATATCTTGTCAATGATCCTCTGCCAATAGGGTTCAGGGTCGCTGCAGGAGTCACCACTACCGTTCTTCCGGAGGTGCTGCCGGTAGATGATCACACACCGGGCGATTTCGGGTATGTCAATTTCGGGATCCAGATCATAAGGCCTCTTGGCTTCTATGCCATCTGCATCATTGACAACCCGATGATAATGGCTCCGGCACCGCCACTCACCACTGCAAAGCTTACAGTTTTTGCAGGCAACAACTGGCATTACAGCTTCAGGCTTGAGGCTACACTGAACCACATCATCATCAGGGGAGGCCATGACACCTATCTCTTCCTTCTTGAGAAAGAGGGTTACATGCCACAGAAGTTCTATGTCTCTGCCAGAGAGCTGATGGCCACCACAAAGGAAAGACCCCTGGTTCTGAAAATTCCATGGGACAGCAACCAGTGGAAGGTTCTTGTTCTCAGACCCGGGCCGGAAAAAGGTAAGGATGCGATGATCTCCAACCTCGACCCTGAAAAGAATTTTGGTGCGCACAAATTCTTTGAGGCTACATTCATCACTGAGCCCGTTCTTACAGTGATGCGTTCAAATGAGAGCCTGATATGGTTCAATATGAATGATCTTCCAAAGTCAGCCACGATAAGGAAGGTGATGCTGAAGCTCTCCTATGAGGTCCCCCTGCCGTGGGACAGTGCATCAGTATTCATTCCAAAAAATGACGGTACTGTCGAAAAACTTGGAGGAGTCCTGCAAAAGATCGTCGAACCGTGGGAAGAGGAGAAGGTCACATGGAACAGTCAGCCCAAGAGTGTTGAGTTTAACCAGGTTTACATAAGCCCCTTCATCAGGAATGTTAACTTCATTGAAGTTGATGTGACGAGGCTTTATGTGCCGTCTGTTACCACCGACAATGTTGAATATCCCAATTACGGAATGTTCTTCAGGTTATGGCCCCGTGAGTGGGTTCCCGGATTCAGGTTTGCGTCGAGTGACCATCCTGTTGAGGCATTGCGGCCGCAGCTGACGGTATATTATACATTGCCGCAATAAAACAAATCCGAACATGATGATTAATTGTAGAGGCAGGTCTGAGACCTGCCTCTACAATTTTCATGTCACCCTGTTTATTTTTGATAAGATTATTTATATTTGCACCCTGAATTAATTGTCCCGTGGTGTAATTGGCAACACGTCTGATTCTGGATCAGAAAAGTCTAGGTTCGAGCCCTAGCGGGACAACAAAAAACAGAGCGAGAGTGTGAGCGAGTGCGAACACTCTCGTTCTGTTTTCTCAAAACTCGCTCTCACACTCACACTTACTTGCCAGGTTCTTGCTAGGTTTTGAGGAATTTTAAGATAATCAGGGCAGAAGTGTCCAGAGGTCGGTGGTGGTTGACAACCTTGAGGAGATGAAAGACGGTTTACACGGAGGCGATGAAGGCCAGTAAAAATTTCAGAATACCCATTATCTTAAAGAGTTATTAAGCAAACAAACTTGAAGAAATAAATCCCTTCTATATCACTCAGGATATACAGAGAGCCCTCGGGAGTCAGGATCCGGGGGCTCTCCTTTTGTAAGCATTCAATCCTATAGCTATTCTTTGCCTTACCCATACCTCCCCATGACAATACCATAGTCATAATAAGTAAAAACCATAGAAAGTATCCATTTTTAGTATATGTCCTGTATTTGACCACCGGTAACCAACCCTTACCTAAAGTGGCTTTTTACCCGTCAGACGGAAAAAACACAGGTTAGAGGTTACTTTGATAGGGCAATATCCATCTGCCGTCACATCGTCTACGGAGTCATACCACGCTATGCTATCCTTCTTCTGCGGAGTCATATACCATAAATAAAGGATAACTGAGTACATAGTTGTCAAAGATCTTGAAATCACAAATTGTTATATCAAGTTTTAAATAATAATTTTACGTGAGTAAAACACGAAGAATATGACAAAAGGGTCAACTCAAATAGCAATACCGGATGAAATAATTGCAAATAAAATCTATTTGATAAGAGATAAAAAGGTGATGCTGGATGAAGATCTAGCTGACCTTTACAATGTCTCCACTGGAGTTCTGAATCAGGCTGTTAAACGTAACATTAATCGCTTCCCTGATGACTTTATGTTCCAGGTTACAAAAGTAGAGTTCGATAACTTGATATCACAATTTGGAACATCAAGTTGGGGTGGCCGACGGAAACTTCCATATGCTTTTACTGAGCAAGGTGTGGCTATGCTATCGGGTGTGTTGCATAGTGAACGAGCTATAACTGTAAATATACAGATAATGAGAATATTTACCAAGGTACGGGAGATACTGATGGATAATTTGAGTGTACGACTTGAAATAGAAGAAATTAAAAAGCAGTTGGTAAACCATGATAAAAATATAGAGCTTGTCTTTAGTTATCTTGATGAGCTTATCGAGAAACATGATAATCCAAAACCAAGGAAAGCAATAGGATTCAAAACCTCCCACAACGATAATCAATAAAATCGATTATTGTAAATTAATATATACATTTTCAACAATCTCAAATTTTAATGTGATGTTAATCTAATTCGTATAAGATACCTGAAAAATCTTGCTAGGTTTTAAGGAGAACAGGTATTAAATAATGGAAATGTAATGATTTTGGATCAGAATGCTCCGCAGCAAGCTGGCCCCTTCGCTAAAATTACCCACAGGGTAATTTCTTAACGCTCGGTCCGGTTCGAGACCTGACGGGACAACCAGAATGCCGGTTCTTTAGCCGGCATTTTCTTTTTCAGGATTTCTGCGCGTAATTACCAATAGCACCGGAAGGTGCTACTTGCTCCGTAGGAGCATTGTCACGAAGTGACAAAATGTGAATAACCCCCAGCGTGAAGCTGGGGGAGGACTCACAGGGCCGGCACAGAGCCCTAAAGGGGTGACATAAGATTCAGAGAGCCCTGCTGCTGAAGTATCTCCGTCAGCCATATGTCGCCCTTGCAGGGCTTATAGGTTGGTCTTTTCTTGCCTTGCCACGGGTTCCATCCATCAGCTGACGGATTCCACCCGCGGTTATTCACATCTGATGCCTGCGGCATCATTGCAAAAAAGGTCGCTTCATCTGAATAATGAGACGACCTCTTTGATTATGGCACTAGCACCTCGCAGATATTCCGTGCGAGCTAAAACATATTAAAACCTGAATCCTATCCCGCCCCCTGCGGTATTAATCCATCCGTCCCTGTAATAGCTGTTCGATGCCCAGGCTATTTCATATTCTGCGATGAGGGTTTGTTTCCTGTAAAATCACTATTTCCTTTCGATTGTCACGTAGTTTATCTTCCCGTTGAATTTTGATGAGGCTCCATAATCTGCAACATGTGTACCGTCATCAACGCCGACATCTGCCAGATCATCAACCGAGAATATACCCGGCTGGGTCTTTTCAAGCCTTGCCTCGGCAACCTTTGTGCCATTGACAGAGATCGTACCTAAGCCTCCCTTGCCCATTCCGTCGCCATCGTATTTGAAATCATACACCAGCTGATAATTACCGGGTTTAAGCGGCTGGGAAGCCATTATGTGAGACGATTCCAGCCCGAGGTAATTATAACTGAATGCAGGTTTCCCATCTTTAATATAGAATGAGAGACCGCCAAAGCGCCCACCCTGACATACAATAACACCGTTACCTTTTGCATCTACAGCTACTTCTGAGGTGATTGTATAAGAAGTATTTCTCAGGTCGATAAAAACATCAACGCCCATGCCTCTCATTCCTTCGCCGTAGGTAACTGAGGTCCGGTCGCCCATGACTGTCGGTCTGCCCATCAATCCTGCATTTGTTCTTTCCAAAAGACGGTCGTCAATCGGCAATACATGATATTTTTCGGCTTCGGCCATGAACAGAGCCTGCATTTCCTTAAGCTTATCAGCATTCTGTGATGCAAGATCATTTGCCAGGCTGAAATCTTCATTTATATTATACAACTCCCACTTATCCTCCTGCAGGGTGTTGTCGGGCTTTGGCCTCCATGCCGGCCTGTGTATTGTCCGTGCAAACCAGCCATCCTTGTAAAGAGCACGGTTGCCGAACATTTCAAAGTATTGTGTTGTATGTCTCTCAGCTGCTCCGGCATCGTCAAATGTGTAGGCCAGACTGGTGCCTTCTATCGGGTCCTGTTCAATGCCATTAACCATCTTTGGTGCAGGCACCTTTGCCATTTCAAACACTGTAGGGGCAATATCAATCACATGGCCAAACTGCGGGCGGATTTCGCCCTTTGCTTTAATACCTGCCGGCCATTGAATTATCATTCCATTTCTTGTTCCACCGAAATCGGATGCTACTTGCTTGGTATAAGAAAAAGGTACATCCATTGCCACCGCCCATCCGGCTGAAAAATGCGGATAGGTGCTTTCGGATCCCCATTCGTCATAATGCTTCAGCATATCAGGAACAGTCTCAGCAACACCGCTGAAATAGGTCATCTCCTGGTACATTCCGTTCATCTGTCCCTCCGCGCTGGCACCGTTATCACCTGCAATGAAAATGATGACAGTATTATCAATAATACCTAAGTTTTTAATGGCTCCAATTAGCCTTCCTACTTCGTAATCAGTATGTTCGGCAAATCCGGCATACACCTCCATCTGGCGTGTAAACAGTTTCTTTTCATCGGCTGAGAGTGTCTCCCAATCTTTGATATCAACCGGCTTGGGAGCAAGCGAAGTGTTTTCAGGTATTATCCCAAGTTTTTTCTGATTTTCAAGGGTCTGCTGGCGTAAGGCATCCCAACCCTGATCAAACTTGCCTTTATACTTCTCTATCCATTCCTTTGCGACATGATGTGGTGCATGAGTAGCTCCGGGTGCATAATAAATAAAGAAAGGCTTATCAGGTGCAAGAGCTTTCTGGAAACGAACCCATGAAATAGCCTGGTTTGTCATATCAGTGGTAAAATGATATCCTGGATCTTCTGGAGTCTCAACTATGGTGATCCCGTCGTAAATGAGCGGAGCCCACTGGTTGGTTTCGCCACCTATGAAACCGTAGAACTTTTCGAATCCTGATCGTGTCGGCCAGCGATCCTGAGGCCCTACTATGGAAATTTCCCAGGGAGGTGTTTCATGATATTTCCCGAATGCTGCCGTGTTATACCCGTTCTGGCGAAGTACTTCTGCCATTGGTGTAATGGTCTGAGGCCTCACGGAAGTATTGCCAGGGAAGGTTGTGGCTGCCTCACCGATGCATCCCATGTTGTTGCTGTGATGGTTATAACCTGTCAGCAGGGCCACTCTTGTTGGTGAAGAAAGAGCAGTAGTATGAAACCTGTTATACTTTATACCGTTAGCAGCAAGCGCGTTCATCGTTGGGGTGCTGACCGGGCCTCCGAAAGCCTCTGATACTCCGAAACCCATGTCATCTATCAATACCACCACAACGTTCGGAGCGCCTTTCGGAGCCTTGACTTCGAATCTCTGTGGTGCTGCAGCATTGCGCACGTCAAGCTCGGTGTAGGTCGGGCGAACGGGTTCTCTTATCGGCAGGATGGACCTGTCAATACCATCATCAGGTATAACAACCGACTGGTCAGGCTTCTTCTGCGTGCATGAACAAGGAACTATCCCTGCCAGCATCAACAGACCAAATGCATTTTTGTCCATAGGATAAATTTATTTGTTTGAATAAAGATATGTAAAAATCTATGATTCCCAGGGTCCGGGGAACTTACCGGCAGGTTAGATGAGTCATTCTTTGAAAATCTCAGCTTGACAACCGGTTAATTTTCTTCCCATCATTTGATGGTGTAGCCCTTGCCTTCAATACATACCGAAAAAGCCTTAACGAAGGAATCCTTCATCTCCTGCTCTTTAGCAGCTGTGCTGGTCTGGGCCTGCTGGTTCTGTTGTGCCTGTGCCTGTTTTCCTGCCCTTCTCCCTGCCATCGCTCCTGCCGTTGCACCGACTGCTGCGCCAGTGCCTGCATCACCAGTGATGGCCCCTATGGCAGCACCTGCGGCTGCACCTTTTGCTGCACCTTTCACAGCCCCTCCTGTGGGCCCCGCCTGAACCGGAGCAGCCTCAATCTTCGGAAGGTTGAGAGGATCTATTCCTGACTGTTCAACTGCCCAGTTATAACATTCAAATTCATCCTTCTTCTGCTGCTGCTGGCTTTGGCCGTTGGAAGGATAGACATACAGTTTCATCTGCTGAGAGATCTGGTTGTATGTCATTTTTGCCGTATCAGGCAGTTGCTGCGTTACCGGAACTGTCTGGGCACTCACTGCCTGGTTAAGAATGAGGATCATTACCGGCAAGATCGACCGGCATACTACTTTAAAGATGATTACTGATTTCATTTTCCCTTGTTTTTATTAGTCAATAATTTATCTCAAAGGTAAACCCAATAAAATGACAGTACAATCAATAGTGATAGGTATTTTTTGAGGTTTTGTCTCTTTGTACTGGCATCACCGATAC
>JALOMO010000007.1 GCA_025455395.1 Bacteroidales bacterium | reverse complement strand
CTGAACAAGATGAATAACCTCATTCTTGATTGATTCACTGTACGATTTTAATCCTGACATAAGTTTACATTTTATGTAAACCTATTTTAGGACAAGACAGTGAGCCCCTATCCCCGACCCTTCCCCCAAGCGGGGGAAGGGAGAAAATTGGTGATTATTTAAACGTATGGTGCTTGAGAATATGGTTTATTCTTTGGAGTACATTCTCAATTTCATTTTCAACTTGCTTGTTTGAAAACCTGAGGGTCGTTATGCCAAATTGCGTCATGAGATAATCTCTTTCAGTATCTCGTTCACTCTGGCTTGCTGAATTATGAACAGGCCCATCTACTTCAATTACTAATCTTGCCTCATGGCAATAAAAGTCTGCAATAAAAATATTGATCGGGTGTTGCCTCCTGAATTTATAGCCGCTGATTTGCCTGTTCCTAAGTTTGTGCCATAGAATTTTCTCGGCATGTGTCTGATTCTTCCTAAGTTCTCCAGCCAGCCTCAGAATATTTGCCGAAGCTCCAAAATAGATCTCGTGATCTTCTTTGCCCTTTAGCTTAACCATGACAACTTAAAGATAGGCAATTTCTCTCTCCTCCTCTCCCTGACTGGGGAGAGGAGGTGGGGAGGAGAGGGGCAGTAACGTTGTCAGAGAGCAGAGATACCTGATGAGTGAGTAGCCATTGGTTGCCTCACCTAAAAAAAACTTGCATCCTCTAACCTGTTTTATTAACTTGTGTATGATTTTACTAAACTTTCTGATCCGTCTCTAAAATGTCCTCTTCCCTGACTCTCAAAGCGGACCAATGGATAACAAAGATCCTTGCCAGGCCCGGGATGGATGATGATACTATTACCCAGAAAAAGATCAACTGGATATCGAGCATTGCAGTCACATCAATGATTTTCTGTGTGACAATGGTTTATCACATTCTCTTTCCGCAGTTAAAGATCCTCATTTATTATGGTTTTATACTGACTGCCATCTATCTCCAGGGAGTTATTATACCTCTCTTCAGTTATCAGATAGGTGTCTGGCATGCATTTATCGATCAGAGTGCGGTAGTGATAATAACATTCATCTGCATTTTGCTGCTGGGTGGCATCCCTACCTCAGGAGGACTGATTTTCGTGGGACTTGCTCAGGTCTTTTTCTCTCTCAACTTCCGTGAAAAACGTGCCACGATCTGGATCTTCATTATATATTTCATTACCGTTGTGCTGGCAGGTGTGCTTCATCCCCGCCTGACCGTTCCGTCCGAGATGACGGCTGAGGTGAATATTTCGCTGTACGTAGTAAACCTGTTGTGGATATCTGGCTTTGCCATGTTGTTTGTCATGAGCTTTATCACACAGAAGATCAAAATTGAGCACATGGAGACTGACCGTATCAGGGAGCTTGATGAGGCGAAGACGAGGCTTTATACGAACATCACTCACGAGTTCCGTACCCCGCTGACTATAATCACCGGCATGAATGACCTGATCCGGAGTGATCCCGTGAAATGGCTCGGCGAGGGGAGTGAGAAGATTGACCGGAATGCCAGGATTCTTCTGAATCTTGTTAACCAGATGCTCGATCTTTCACGGCTGGAGTCGGGAAGGATGCCTGTCAGGATGATAAGGGCGGATGTAAACAGCTATATCAGGTATATTGTCGAGCTGTTTCAGTCGATGGCTGCACTGGCCAAGGTATCTCTGAATTACACTCCAGCGGAAAGCAGTGTGATCATCGATTATGAACCTGAGAAATTGCTGCACATAATCTCTAACCTGATCTCAAATGCCATTAAATTCACACAGTCTCACGGCAGGGTGGAAGTCAGCTCTGCACTAATGGATGGTTCCCGTTTTGAAATCAGGGTCAGCGATACCGGTCATGGTATTCCTGAAAATCACCTCCCCTATATCTTTGACCGCTTCTACAGGGTGGAAGAACATAATGGCAATGCAACGTCCGGGTCGGGGCTGGGCCTCTCATTAACCAAGGAGATGGTAAAGCTTCTCGGAGGAACAATCACTGCCGGAAGCATCTATGGTGAGGGAACGGAGTTTGTTATTGACCTGCCAGTTACAACCGATGCACCTCTGCAGGAGGGCCCTCTGTTGCATGAGATGAAAGGCAGGATTTCTGCCTATTTATTGTCCGGAACAAGAAATGAAACTCATTCCAGGGCCTTAACCCTAAGACGCAATGAGAAGCCAATGCTACTGGTTGTGGAGGATAATTATGATGTTGTCTTTTACCTCATGTCTCTCTTGGAAAGGGATTATGACCTGATTGTTGCGGCGAACGGCGAGGAGGGTGTCCTGAAAGCAGTCGAGTATGTGCCTGACATCATTCTCAGCGATGTCATGATGCCTGTAATGGACGGCATCACAATGCTTGACTCAGTGAAGAATGATTTCCGTACAAGCCATATCCCGGTGGTATTGCTTACGGCAAAGGCTGATATTGCCTCCAGGCTCGAAGGTCTCGAAAGGGGGGCTGATGCCTATATCACCAAGCCTTTTGAGCAGGAGGAGCTGAGGGTTCAGCTCCGGGCCCTTATATCACAGAGGATAAAGCTCCAGGAGCGCTATGCCGGGTTTGGGAGCCCAGGCTTCATGGAGGATAAGGATTTTCATTATGAGGATTCCTTCATGCGCAGGGTAAGGGAGATAATGCTTACCAACCTGGCTGACGAGGGCTTTGACATTCACAGACTCAGCAATGAGATGGCGATGAGCCGCACACAGCTCTACCGCAAATTCAGATCGCTGACCAACATGGCAATTACAGAATACATGCGTTATCTGCGTCTTCAAAGGGCAAAACAGATGCTGAATGAAACAACTCTTACCGTAGCTGAGACAGCTTACCGGACAGGGTTTAAGAATGTCTCGCACTTCAGCAGGGTATTCAAGAGGGAATTTGGAGAGAATCCCAGTACCGTCAGGAAATAGCCACTTCTCACTCATCTGGTACGCACAGCAAAAACTTTGGGACGCGCAGTCAGATACCTTGCGGGGTCATTGCATAACTTGCCTTTAAATTATAAAATAAAATAATTATGAGAACGAAAAGTATTTTACTAAGCATGTGTCTGATTATCGGCGTGGCACTGACAAGTGCCTACGGTCAGGGTAATGACACAAAATCTGTACAGTACAAGGCAGTGGTTGGCTATTACACTCCAGTTTACTGCGGAAATCAGATGGTTGACTATATTACCGGAGAGGCCACTTTCCATTTTATAGATCATTATAAGGATGGTGTCTGGCAGTGGGAGATAGCCCAGGCAAAAGGAGAGGTCACCGGCTACTACGGAGAGGTCTTCAAAATGAAGGAGATTGACAAGTACTGGATTCCCGAATTCGGGATACTTGTCTGGCACTATAATCTTATCGGTAACTGGGGCCATCATTACATCGGTTTTCTGACCTACAGCTATATTACAGATGAGATGACAATAGGCAAGACAGTATGCAAGTGATAATTAACACTTAGAGAGTGAGGCTACGGCCTCACTCTCTTTTTCTTTTGGCACTCTGAGAACAGAGTTTGGGACGCAGGGAAAAATATGTCCTGTGTCAGCAGCCTCACTGGCAATGAGACAGCCTCACAGTGAAGGCCTGTTATTTATTTTGCCTTCTCCTTGAGATGGGCTGTGATCTTATCTTTGATCTCATCTGCCAGCTCCGGGTTGTCTTCAAGTATCTGCTTAACGGCATCACGGCCCTGACCCAGCTTGGTGTCGCCATATGAGAACCATGAACCACTCTTCTTGATAATGTTGAAGTCGGTGCCAAGATCGATTATCTCACCAGTACGTGAAATACCTTCACCAAAAAGAATATCAAAGTCAGCTTTTTTGAACGGCGGTGCAAGCTTGTTCTTGACTACTTTCACCCTCACCCTGTTACCTACAGCATCCTCACCTTCCTTGATCTGGTTCGAGCGTCTTATGTCAAGCCTGATTGAAGCATAAAACTTAAGGGCGTTACCACCTGTGGTGGTCTCGGGGTTGCCGAACATCACACCTATCTTCTCCCTCAGCTGGTTGATGAATATACAAGTAGTGTTGGTCTTGTTGATGTTGGCAGTAAGCTTTCTGAGAGCCTGTGACATCAGTCTGGCCTGGAGTCCCATCTTCGAGTCACCCATTTCGCCTTCTATCTCTGCCTTGGGTGTCAGTGCCGCCACAGAGTCGATAACTATAATGTCAATAGCACCAGACCTTATCAAATGATCTGTTATTTCAAGCGCCTGTTCTCCGTTGTCAGGCTGAGAGATCAGAAGGTTTTCGACATCGACGCCAAGTTTCTCGGCATAGAAACGGTCAAAAGCATGTTCGGCATCAATTATTGCAGCAATACCGCCTGCTTTCTGTGCCTCGGCGATGGCGTGTATGGCGAGCGTTGTCTTACCCGATGACTCCGGCCCGTATATCTCAACCACCCTGCCGCGTGGCAGACCGCCAATACCCAGTGCAGCATCAAGGCCTATTGAGCCTGTGGAGATGACCTGCACATTGTCAATAGCATGATCACCCAGCTTCATTATGGTGCCCCGGCCGAAATCCTTCTCAATCTTGCCGAGTGTCACCTCAAGGGCCTTAATCTTGTCCTTGTTGATCTCTTTCTTTTCCATAATTATTCCGTTATCAGTTGTCAGTTGTCAGTTGTCAGTTGTCTGTTGTCAGTTGGCGTATAGTTTGAATATCTGGGGGGCATGTTCTTTCGTGTCCACCTTTTTTATGACTTTCTCAATGATTCCCTTTTCATCAATTATAATTGTTGTGCGTATAACTCCGGTCACTTTCTTGCCGTACATCATCTTCTCCCCGTATGCTCCGTAGGCGGTAAGTATTTTTTTATCCGAATCAGCTATCAGAGGGAATGGGAGCTGAAATTTTTCGGCGAATCCTTTGTGCGATTTTTCAGTGTCAGGGCTGACGCCAAGGACCACAAATCCCTTCCTTATCAGCTCTTCATAGTTATCGCGCAGGCTGCATGCCTCAGCCGTGCACCCCGGTGTATTGTCCTTCGGATAAAAATAAAGTATGATCTTTTTGCCTTTATAATTGCTTAGCTTTATTACATTTCCATCCTGGTCCCTGCGCAGGCATCCCTTCTGCAATCTTAGTCATGACTTTTTAGTATTTTTGTTCAGATTGGTAAAGGTATGAAGTTATCATCTAATGTGAAATTTTTCTTCCTCAGAGTTATTAACATGAGAGTCTTGAGGACTTGCCTCATACTACTGTTTGTCATACGTTTTGCAGAACCTGTTGTCACAGCACAGGGTGGGGTTGTGAAGCCCTCAAAGACTGAGGCGGAGGCCGCATGGAATGCAGGTAATTATGAGACTGCCTATGACCATTTTAACGGGTTGCTTCTGCTTTACTCGCGTGACCCGCTTTATAAATATTATGCCGGGGCCTGTCTGGTTATGCTTGAGCGTGACATACAGCGTGCTGCAACCCTGCTTGCATCGGCGATAAACAGCTCAGCAGGAGTAAAGAGCGTTCCGGATGATGTATGGTTCTGGTATGGACGCTCACTGCAGATGAATGGTGACTTTGACCAGGCTTCTGAAGCATATGACAGGTTCACCAGGACAGCAGGGAAGAAGAGTGCGCAGGAATATAAGGTGCAGGAGTATATTGATCAGTGTTTGAGGGAGCAAGGTGCAAAGGGCAAGGTGCAAGGGGCTGGGAGCCAGGAGCAAGGGGATATTGGGACAGGTGAGAAAAAGAATGAATCCGGATTGAAGGCAGAGGAGCCAGCAAAAGTTGCTGATATTGAAATACCAGTTCCTGAGGAATATAAGATAAAGCTTGGAGAGGTCATGATGCTGCAGGGCATCGCAGATTCATTGAAAGGGTCGGCGGCGGTTTTGAGAAAAGAGATGGAGACAGCTGAGCCTGAGACGAAAAAGACCCTGAATAACAAGGCGGAGGCTCTTGAAAAGGATGCAGCAGCTAAACAGGCAGAAGCAGACAGGATACTGGCCACCCTTGAGCCTCCCAATGAGGCAAAGGTTAAGGTTGAGGTTGAGGTTGAGGCTGAGGCTGAGGCTGAGGGTAAGGCAGAGGTTGAGGACTCAGTGGCTGTTTACAGCATCTTTGAGGTAAGGGAGACTCCGGCATATAGTGAAGAATTTCCAATACCTATTGACAAGGGGGCCCAGGCAGGGTTTGTTTATACTGTACAGCTTGCTGCTTTCCGGAATCAGGTAAAGCCTGAATTCTTTAAAGGTCTTTACCCGGTTTACGGGAAACTAAAACCGGAGAACGGCGTTACATATTACTATGCAGGTTTATTCAGAACACTTGAGGCAGCCAGGCAGGCACTCACACCTGTGCGCAAATCAGGATTCCCCGATGCTTTTGTAATAGCCTTGATGGATAATGTTCAGGTATCAATGGAGAGAGCCGCTCTGCTTGAGAAGGAGTGGGGCAAAAAACCGCTGCTTTTTATAGAATCTGGACTCCGGGAGGGAGACATTAAACAGGCAAGTGACTCTCTTCCTGTCGGCACCCTGACATTCAGGGCTGAGGTGATGCGCTCAAAAAAACCTGTCAAACCGGAAATAATTGAAAAGATACAACTCCTTGCCGGTACCAGAGGACTTGATATTAATAAAAACAGTGAGGGGGAGACTGTTTTTCTGATCGGGAATTTCATTACATTTGAAAGCGCTGATGATTATGTCTCACTGCTTGTGCGGAACGGCTACAGCAATGCGAGGGTGGCGGCATTTATTGGCATGCAGGAGATACCGGTTGAGGCAGCAAAGGAACTGTTAAAAGAATTACTGAATGACTAAAGGAAAACCGAGCCCCCGAGGCAGCAGGCGTAACGAGGAGCATGAGAAGTCTCTCTTTCTTGTCAATGATGATATTAACACATTTGACCATGTCATCAACTCGCTTGTCGATGTCTGTGGTCATGATGAACTGCAGGCTGAGCAATGCGCTTTCCTGACCCATCATAAAGGAGGGTGCGTGATAAAGATGGGTGATGCCGTTACCCTTGAGCAAATGAGCCTGAGATTGAGAGAACTGAATCTTGATACTGTTGTCATTTAAAACCCCGATAGACCATGTCACTAGGTTTGATAATATTTCTGATTCTGCTTGGACTGCTTCTTTTTATTATTGAGTTCATGCTTATTCCAGGCATCACCATAGCAGGCATCGGAGGTGCGTTATGCATGATAGCCGGCATAATACTCTCATTCACAAACTTTGGCACAGGTACGGGACTGGCGGTGCTTGGCGGAACAGCATTGCTGCTGGTTGTGGCAACGGTACTGATGCTGAGGAGTGGTACCTGGAAGAAGTTCATGCTTAAAACCACCATCGACGGGAAGGTTGATAACATAGGCAAAGAAGAGGGAAAAGTTAAACCCGGGGATAGGGGTGTAACGGTTACACGGCTTGTACCCGGCGGTAAGGTACTTGTTAACGGCGAATATTTTGAGGCAAAGTCAATTGATATACTTATTGACCCGAGACAGGAGATCGAGGTCATCAGTATTGAGGATAATAAGGTAATTGTAAAACCAATAAGCAAATAATATGGAAATGAGTGGATTAGGTATTTATGTGATCATTATTGTAGGAGCAATTATTTTGCTCTGGATACTTCTTTATTTTATTCCTATCGGATTATGGTTCCAGGCGCTTGTATCAGGAGTCAGGATCAGCCTGTTGCAGCTTATCTTCATGAGGTGGCGTAAGGTGCCACCCTCAATAGTAGTAGGTGCAATGATCGAAGCTGACAAGGCAGGCATCAAGCTGAATCGTGATGAGCTTGAAGCTCATTATCTTGCAGGTGGTCATGTGGCACAGGTGGTACATGCTCTCGTATCGGCAAACAAGGCTAACATAGATCTCTCGTTCAAGATGGCGACTGCCATAGACCTTGCCGGCCGGGATGTCTTCCAGGCCGTACAGATGTCGGTCAATCCCAAGGTCATTGATACACCTCCTGTCACTGCGGTAGCACGCGATGGCATCCAGCTGATAGCCAAAGCAAGGGTGACGGTGAGGGCTAACATCAAGCAGCTTGTAGGAGGTGCCGGAGAAGAGACGGTGCTGGCACGCGTTGGCGAGGGCATAGTCTCATCTATCGGTTCAGCTCACAGCCATAAGGAGGTGCTTGAGAACCCTGACCGCATAAGCAAGACTGTTCTTGAAAAGGGTCTCGATGCCGGAACGGCATTTGAGATTCTTTCTATAGATATTGCTGATATTGACATCGGTAAGAATATAGGGGCGGTTTTGCAGATGGATCAGGCTAATGCCGACAAGAATATTGCGCAGGCTAAGGCTGAGGAGCGTCGCGCCATGGCCGTGGCCCTTGAGCAGGAGATGAAAGCCAAAGCACAGGAAGCCCGTGCCAAGGTAATCGAGGCGGAGGTGGAGATACCGCTTGCCATGGCACATGCCTTCAAGAGCGGCAACCTTGGTATTATGGATTATTACAGGATGCGGAATATCGAGGCAGACACAAGCATGCGCGACTCTATCTCCAAGCCACCGACATCAGGCGGGGAGAAGAAAAAATAATACAGAATTTGCGATTTGCGATTTGCGATTTTCGAATGGTTCGAATTAATCGCAAATCGACAATCGACAATCGCAAATGCCATTGTTTTATTCCAGATAAAAGAGTATCATCTGCTCTATCGCCCGCTGGCATACCTCGCAGAATGATTCTGCCTCATTGCTCTTCATACGGCAGTCAAAGGAGGGCCGGAAGATGCCTTTTGCAGAATAACCTCCTCCTTCGAACAGTCCTGTAACACCGGTATATGTCTTGCTGTTCGGTGTGGGCACAGGTACTGATCTGGCAATAAGGTCTTTCCATTTAGATTCAAAATTCACCCTGGTGGTAATATTCGGTTCCCACGGCTCCACATCAAGAGGATAAAACTCCTCATAGGCAACCTCTGAGCTGTAATATTCATCAGCCAGTCCTGCAAAACCATGGCCAAACTCGTGGGTGAAGACCTGAGGAGTAAATTTATGACCTGAAGTGACAGCGCTATAGTAATTATATACGCCGCCTCCGCCGTATCTGGGGCTGTTTATAAGCACTACTATCTGGTCATGCGGTGCCGAGGCAGCATAGTCGTTCACACTTCTGATGTCCTGCGTTGTCAGATAACGGTCAACGTCAAAGGTGTAGTAGCTTGAATTAAGGGCTGTGTTTACATAAATGCCCTCACCCGGGACATCAGTACCCGATTCATGTGATGGTACCTCAACAGCCCATATGTTTATTCGTTCACGGTACTTATCAAAGGGAGCCTCCTGGAAAAGGATATCAGCCAGGCGCTTGACGTCTGACCTGAATTTTCCCATCTCCTCCTTTGTATAGCCCTCTGCAAGGAAGGCGATGTCAAGTGAGGTGTGCGGATCACCGCTGCCATAGATCCGGGTGGCCATGGCTTCATCAGGTTTCTCATTGATGATAAAATAACTTGAAGGATCGATGGCAGTCTCATACAGTTTGGTGAAGAGCCCGTCGCGACCCCTGATGCTCAGTACAAAACGGACCTTATTCCTGGGGAAGGGGAAGGTGGCAACTTCATGGAAGCTTTTTTCGATCCTCTTTGCCTCAGCTGTTGTCTGCCACTCCTGGTACAGGGTGCAGAATCCCTTTGAATAAAGAAGCGTACCGGTGGCAGCGTCAAACACTTCATACCTGAAATTACCGTAATTGAAAGGATCGGTAAGGTTCTTCAAGGAACCGCCCCAGAAGGGCTCGCTGATTACCGAAACCGGATAAACCTTTGTTGATTCACTGTTCCCGGCAAGCATAAAGTCAAACCTTATGGTACGGTCAGTGAAATGATCATCAAATATGATCTGTGCCGGTGCAAGAAGCGGCAATAAGAACAGCAGGGAAATCTGTATGGCTTTCATTATTTTGTTGTTTGGTATGGTAAAGGTAATAAAGAGGCTATCATAAAAAAAGATAATTTGTAATTTGCAGACGGATAAATCTGGTATGAAATGTTTGAATCAATTGAACCGGGACAATTATTAAAGGAGCTGTTAGCTGGCATCGGGATGTCAGCCAGGCTAGTCTCATGGCTCTCTGCAGTAATTCTGGTAATTCTGGTGGCCTTTGCAGCCTGGCTTTCAAAGTTCATCTCAAGGGCCATTATTGTGAAGATTGTCTCGGTCTGGGTAAAGCGGACGAAGTCACCCTACGACGATATTTTTCTCGAGTCAAAGGTCTTTCATACTGTTGCACTGATAGTCCCGGGTGTGGTAGTATGGTACATCGCATCATGGGTGTTACATGACCAAACAAACTGGCTCACATTCGTTCACAGGTGCGCGGAAATATATATTGTCATAGCATCGGTGCTGACCGTTAACGCCTTTGTGCAGGCATGGTACAGTATATATCTCACCCTTCCAGTATCAGAGGGGAGGCCTATAAATGGATACGTCCAGCTGGTGAAGGCGCTGGTCTTCATTGCCGGTATACTGGTTATCATTTCAATTCTTTTCAGGGTTTCCGTCACGAGTGTGATAGCGGGTCTCGGAGTCGCGTCGGCAGCATTGCTTATTGTTTTCAAGGATACACTGCTGGGACTTGTTGCCAGTATGCAGCTATCGACCAATAAGATGCTAAGCCTCGGTGACTGGATAACGATCCCGGGACGTAACATAGACGGGACCGTAATTGACATGTCGCTTCATACAGTGAAGGTAAAGAACTTCGACAATACCATACTTACTGTACCTACCTACGCGCTTGTTTCTGAGTCATTCCAGAACTGGAAGGGAATGGAGGAGGCTGGCGTCAGGCGTATCAAGCGTGAGATACATATTGATGTCCGGTCGATCACCTTTCTTGATGCAGAGCTGCTTGACAGAATCAGCAGGCGACCGCTTCTGGAACCATGGCTTACTCTGAATGCAGAAGAGATCAAGGCGGTGAAGAGGGGTGAGGCAACCTCGCTGACAAACCTTGGAGCCTTCAGGGCATACATGCTTGCATACCTTCAAAATCATAAGAATATTGATAGTAAATTGCCTGTGATGGTGCGCGACATGCCTCCCACAAACAGTGGCATGCCGGTGGAGCTATACTGCTTCTGCATTGAGAACCAGTGGGTTCCGTATGAGTCAGTTCAGTCAGGAATATTTGATTATGTGTATGCTGTAATAGGTCAGTTCGGCTTAAGAGCCTTTCAGAATATTTCTGGCAGCGATATGGAGTCACTAAAAAATAAACGGTAATTATTCAGTCTCCCTGCCGGCATTCTTATGCTTTCTCTCTTTGCCTCTTAACCTCATAGAGTAATATCCCTGCCGAGACGGAGACGTTCAGTGAGCTTATCGCTCCTGTAACCGGTATCGAAACCTGGATATCGGACATTGTGAGGAGCTCGCGGCTGATTCCTTTCTCTTCCGATCCGAGGATTATTACTGTCGGGCCATTCAGATCTGTTGTACTGACATTCTTGTCTGCCTTCTCCGTGGCGGCGATGGCTTTCACTCCCGATTCCTTAAGATAGGTCAGGCAGCGAGTGATGCTTTTTACCCTGCATACAGGGAATGAGTTCAGGGCTCCGGCCGATGCTTTGATTGCGTCAGCCGAGATCCGTGCCGAGTTCTTTTCAGGTATTATGATGGCATGTGCCCCGAAGCATGCGGCTGATCGTACTATGGCCCCGAAATTACGCACATCGCTGACCCCGTCAAGCATAATCAGAAGGGGGTCATTGCCCTCCTCAAAAATGCGTGGCAGGAGGTTTTCGATGTTCTGGAACTCTATTGCCGACAGCCATGCAATGACACCCTGGTGGTTCTTTCGCGTGATGTAATCAAGCTTCTCCATCGGCACTACCTGCCATGGTATGGCATGCTCGTTTATCACTTTCATAAGGTCATGATAGGAGGCTCCACGCAGTCCCTGCTTCACCAGTATGCGGTCTATCTGTCTTCCGGCGATGACGGCTTCGATGACAGGGTGCATTCCGAAGATAAATTCTTTTTCGCTGTATATCATTGTAATTCTGTGGCTGTTTCGAGTCTGAATACCTTGCCCTCACGCCATCTTGCCACAGCTATATCCCAGTAGCTGATAGGTGTGGAAGCCCTGTTGAGAACAAAATCGTTCTGAGAGAACAGGTTCTTTTTCTTGCTGAAGTTGAACCATAAATACTCTTCTGTTGAACTGTATTGCGATCCCCAGGCGCTCTTTACGGGAGGCATCTTGTAACCCCAGCTCTCACCATCAACATTCTTGTATACCTTATCAGGCGGGCCGTACATGATGTACATCATGCCCCTGTCTGTGAGCCAGCCCTGCTTGTATGAGCTGAAATAGTAATTTGCAAAGAGAGTACGGTTGTAATATATCCGTATCAGCTCTTTCGACCTCTCTATGCTGCCGGTCCGGTTAAACCAGAATTCATCAAGAGCAAGCTTCGGTTTGTCGGCATTAACCAGATACTCCATCTCCTCAGCTGTTGCGATATAGCCAAGGGGTGGTATCATTGTTTCCGGACTGGTGAAGGAGGGATGATCATTACCGAAGTTTAGCAGCACCAACCCCTCTCTGATAAGGCTGTCAGGTGAAAGCATGTAGATCCCTTCGCGAGGAAACATTATTGGCAGCGTATCAGAATATGGTACCGGGATAATCAGTTCAGGTTCGGGTGATAGTGTGACCTCCGGGAGTACTGTCGAGGGTGGAGCAGGCAACTCCATCACTGTCTTATAATAAAATAGCCACAACGTGTCTGGCTTCAATGAAGGGCTGAGTACATTAATGAACTGATTGGGTTTCACAATATTAGAAAAAACCTCGTTCTTGCTGAAATGATCACGCACCTTATAATTCAGACCGCTGTAGGGGCCTGTCCTGTCGAAATCAATAAATGTCTGTACTGTTCGTTGTCTTATCAGGTCTATGATCTTAAGCGCTACAGTGTATGATACGCCATCATATGCCTTAAGAGGTATCCTGAATGCATAACCGCCGCCAACATCCTCCCTGATAAGATCATACTTGTAGTTTGCCGTATCTGCCAGGTTTCCTCCAAGGGTCTGGTCAAAAAGCTTCACGGAAAGCAGTATGGAGGCAGTTGGGACACCCTCCGGATTTGCTTCGCTGAAGAAGAGTTCATCCCTTCGGATACTTACTGAGAGCACCGTCGTTTCAGAGTCCTCATTATATAATGATACTGACGGGGTGAAGACGTTCCGTGCGGGGTTATATACGTAGGAAAGATCTTTTGTGTCAGGTGCACTCTGCCGGCTTGTATAGCATGAGGAAACGAGGAACATCACAATCGCTGCTGTAATGTGTGCCGCACCCTTATCTCTGATACATCTAAGCATGGTCTAAAGGTAATAAAGATTTCAAAGTCTCTCTTCTTTCCATTTAATCCTTAACCTGCATAGTTCTGCATGGTCTGCCTCGCGGATAACTGAATGGATGAAGGAATTGCCCTCCTCATCCGCACCGGAGGTTAGTATGTTTATCGCATCACCCTGGTGGCCTTCAGAGAGATAGTTCACCTCAACTGTTTCAGGTATATGGGCACCTATGAACTCCATGTCATATGAGTTTGTCACCCAGTGAATATACCTTGCATTGTTGACATGGTCATTAATGTCCATGTCATCGAGCTGTGCCGTCAGCCTTGTGAGTTTGTTGCTATTGGACTGCAGTGCCGGCACCTTTCCCGCGTTTACCTCGAGAGCTCTCTGCCCGGGGTATTGTGCATTGAGGAATGAAAGAGCCCGGTCAGGGCGCTGCACCTTCCTGGTCTCAAGGTCAACGATGACCCATGAGGAGGATGCTCCCACGATCCTGTTGCCTCCGGCGTCAAACATCTCAAGGTCACGGAGTGCGAAGATGGCATCGGTGCCGCGTGGCCAGGTGCGTATGGTGACTTCCTCCCAGGTCCGTGGCATCCTTTCTATCTTAACAACCATCCTTGACAATACCCAGAAAAAGCCATTCGTAATAAGATGTTCACGTCCGAAGCCAAGGAGAGACGCGTGCCTTCCTGCGAGATCCTGGAAATAATTAAAGAGTGAGCCGGGGCTGAGCCTGCCTCTGATGTCCGTGTCGAAGACATTTACCGGGTATTTCCGTTCATAAATGATCATCGCTATTCATATATTCTGACATGAATTCCTCAAGTTCACTGTGTATCTTTTCCCATCGGTGCATAAGTGTCTCAAGCCTCTGTTTTTTCTCCATGTACTGACTGTAGAACGCTGTCTCACTTACCACCTCTTTGTCACCTGAGGCAAGTCGTGCATCCATCTCCGCAATCTCCTTCTCAAGGAGAGTTATTTCTGCTTCGTTCTCCTCAGCCTGCCGCTTCAGTCTCCTGTAGACCCTCTCTGTCTCTTTCTTTTCAAGGTATCGCATCTTGCTGTTTTGCACAGGGGCTGGTTCTCCCTTCACAGGGGGTGCAGCCACCACTACTGCGACATCTTTTTTCTCTAGTTCTTTCAGTGACTCTATCTTCCTGGCCCTCAGGAACTCTGATATCCCGCCAAGGTGTGTCCTTATCTTTCTGTTGCGAAATTCGTACACCTTGTTCACCAGTCCGTCGAGAAAGTCCCTGTCGTGCGAGACCACAATTAATGTGCCATCAAACTTTATAAGGGCTTTTTTAAGTATCTCTTTTGAACGGATGTCAAGATGATTGGTAGGTTCATCGAGCAGCAAAAGGTTATAAGGTTCAAGCAGCAGTTGTACTATTGCCAGCCTTGACCGCTCTCCACCTGACAGGACTTTGACTTTCTTTTCAATATCATCGCCATGGAAAAGGAAGGCTCCGAGAATATCGCGCATGCGGGTGCGTATATCACCTCTTGCAATCCTGTCTACCGTCTCAAATACTGTGATATCATCATTTAGCAATTCATCCTGGTTCTGGGCAAAATACCCGATGCTGACATTATGTCCTCGTTTCATAACGCCTTCACAATCAATCTGTCCGAGGATCATTCTTGAGAGAGTTGTTTTCCCTTCACCATTTCTCCCCACGAAGGCTACCTTTTCGCCTCTCTCGATCTTCAGTGATACCTTGTCAAGTACCAGGTGGGAGCCATAGCGCTTTGAGGCTTCATCAGTTTCAACGACGACAGTGCCGGAGCGGGGAGCAGGTGAGAACCGTATATTTATTGCCGAAAGGTCCTCATCTTCAATCTCGATCCGCTCCAGTTTCTTCAGCTGCTTGATCTTGCTCTGTACCTGCACTGCCTTGGTGGGTTTATACCTGAACCGCTCGATGAATCTTTCGGTATCGTCAATCATCTTCCGCTGGTTGCGGTAGGCGGCTTCCTGCTGTTCGCGGCGTTCACGCCGCAGCTCTGTGTACCTTGTGTATGGCACCCTGTAGTCATATATCCTGCCGAGGCTTATCTCAAGGGTTCGCAGTGTTACATTATCAAGGAAGGTACGGTCATGTGACACAAGTATAACTGCTCCCGGATAGGAGATAAGAAAATTCTCGAGCCACATTATCGACTCAATATCAAGGTGGTTGGTTGGCTCATCAAGAAGAATGAGGTCAGGTTTGCGAAGAAGTATCTTTGCCAGCTCAACCCTCATGCGCCATCCGCCGCTCAGCTCACGAGTAGGCCTTTTGAAGTCTTTATGGCTGAAACCGAGGCCTGTAAGCGTCTGGCCAGTGACAGATACGTAGTCATTTCCTCCAAGCATCCGGTAACGTTCGTCGGCCTGGTGCAGCCTGTCGCAAAGCTCATGATAGCCCTGGCTTTCATAGTCGGTTCTCTCAGTGACGGCAATGGTACATGATGCTATCTCCTGCTCAAGAGCCTTCAGCTCGGTAAAGGCGGTGAGGGCTTCTTCAAGCACAGTGGTAGTGTCAGATACCTTCATCTGCTGCTCGAGATACCCGACAGACAGCTCTCTGGGCTTCTCGACAGAGCCTGAGGTAGGCTCCTGAAGCCCCGCGATGATCTTCATCAAAGTTGACTTCCCGGCTCCGTTCCGCCCTGTAAGACCTATGCGTTCCTGCCTGGTGATAAGGAATGAGATCTCATCCAGAAGGATGAAACTGCCAAACAGGAGGGATACATTATTGACCGAAACCATCAGTTAGAATTTGAAGGTGCAAAGATAGAAAAAATTGTCCTGCGGTCTTGCGGTCTTGCGGTCTTGCAGTCTTCGGTCTTCGGTCTTCCGTCTTCCCTGCCCCTACCTAAAGAAATTGACCTATCTTTGCATCAAATACTGACAGAGATGAAGAACATTTATATAATTCTCAGAGTAACCCTTATGATGTTGCTGATTGTGAGCGTGCAGTCGTGTAAGGAAAAATCTGATCCCTTTGATGACAATACATACCTGGTATCAGCCACAAGGGAAGTGACTCTAACAGAGACAAACGTAAATACGCTGCTGAATGTAATTAAAGCTGTCTATCCGGGTGTTTCGGAGATCATATCTGATGTTGAGGGAGGTGTGATCGTTTACAGCATCACTTACAACACCTCTTTCAAAGGGGAAGAGGTGCTTGCCTCGGGTCTTGTTGCAATACCATCCAAGCCCGGGACCTATCCTGTCCTTTCATATCAGAACGGTACAAACACGTTGCATTCGGAAGCACCGTCAGTCAATCCGTTCAATACCTATTACCAGATTCTTCAGTGCCTCGCATCGACGGGCTATGTGGTTATGATGGCCGATTATCTCGGCTTCGGGGTTTCAGAAGATATGCCCCACCCTTATTTTCACAAGGAATCGACCGTCAGAAGCCTCGTTGACATGCTTTATTCGCTCAGGGAGTTTGATGAGGATATAGCAAAGGATATTGTCATTAGCAATGAACAATTCCTGCTTGGTTACTCGCAGGGAGGCTGGGCTACCCTTGCCTTTCTCGATGCGCTTGAGAATGAGTACGGTGCAGATTTCAATGTGTCTGCCGCCTCATGTGGCGCAGGAGCATATGATATAGCTTATTTTAATTCCTATGTTCTTGGTCTGGCGGAATATCCTATGCCTGTCTTCCTGGGATATATTGCCAATGCGTACACGGAATATGACCTCTTCACCAATCCGCTTTCCGATTTGTTTAAAGATCCTTACGCAGGGCGTATACCCTTATTATATGACGGTATACACTCTTCAGATCAGATAAACGCGCAGCTTACAAACCTGGTTCCGCAACTTTTCAAGGCTGACTATATAACGGGTCATGCCACCTCCGCAACATACCTGAGTGTGCGTAATGCCATGGCTGCAAACAGCATTGAGGGATGGGACAGTGAGGTGCCTTTGCTCTTTGTACATGGTACAGCTGACGATTATGTTATTCCAGAACTATCTGATATGATGCATGATGAGATGCTTAGCGCAGGCACAAATCCACTGACATGCACCTATGTGGAGTTGGAGGATCTTGATCACTCGGAGGGTGTACTGCCTGCCGGGATGGCCGCTCTGTCATTCTTCAAACTCTTCAGGAAATAGCAGGTGGGAAGGAAGAAAACCCTGCCTCTGCTGAGAGGTGTTACAATCACAGACATCGGATCAGAAGGCAATGCCATTGCAAGGGTCGATGACATGGTCCTCTTCGTTCCCGGGATGATACCGGGTGATGTTGTTGATGTACGGGTGAAGAAGAAAAAGAGTCGCTATATGGAAGGCGTGGCTCTTGCTGTGACGACACCCTCACGTGACAGGATCACGCCTCCCTGTGAGCATTTTGGCGTATGCGGCGGTTGCCGCTGGCAGCACCTGCCTTATGACAGGCAACTCTTTTACAAGGATAAGCAGGTGAGGGACAACCTGACGCGCATAGGCCATCTTCAGGTGCCCGGAGAGAATCCTATTATAGGTTCAGAAAAGAGCTACAGATATCGTAACAAACTGGAGTTCACCTTTGCCGCGAGGCGCTGGATAACTCATGAGGAGGCAGGCTCTGATCAGGTACTTGAAAAAGGTCCGGCACTTGGCTTTCATATTCCGGGCATTTATGACAAGGTGCTGGATATCAACGAGTGCCTTCTGATGGAGGAGCCATCGAACGCCATAAAGAATGAGGTCAGGAGATATGCCATTGAGAAAGGGTTGCAGTTCTATGACCAGAGAGAGCACACCGGCTTTCTGCGAAATCTTATAATCAGGATAACCACGACCGGTGAGGTGATGGTGGTGCTGGTAACTGCATACGGTGATGATGAAAAGAGAGAAGGTCTGCTGAGTCATCTGACACATCATTTTCCGGAGATCACCTCTTTATGGTATGTGACCAACATAAAGAAAAACACCAGTCTTGCTGACCAGGTGCCTGTGCATTACTCAGGCAGTCCCTATATCACGGAAGAGATGGAGGGGTTGAGGTTCAGGGTGGGGCCTAAGTCGTTTTACCAGACCAATAGCAGGCAGGCATCGAGGCTCTATGGTGTTGTGAAGGAGTTTGCGCAGCTTACCGGTACAGAGAATGTATATGATCTGTACACCGGGGCAGGTACAATTGCATGTTACCTGGCTGCGGGAGCCGCACAGATGACCGGTATCGAATATATTGAAGAGGCTGTCACAGATGCGCGGATCAATGCCACTGTCAATGACATAGGCAACACATTGTTTATCTCAGGTGACATCAAAGAGATACTGAATGAAAATCTCTTCAGTGAACGCGGGAGGCCGGACGTGATCATCACCGATCCTCCCAGGGCAGGCATGCATGAAGATGTCACGAGGGTAATACTCGGATCAGGTGCCGAAAGGATTGTATATGTAAGCTGCAACCCGGCCACGCAGGCGCGTGACCTGGGGATACTCTCGCAGGGGTATGATCTGGTGCGGGTACAGCCTGTTGACATGTTCCCGCAGACCTTTCATGTTGAGAATGTGGTGTTGATGGAGAAAAAGAGGGGATAATATTGTAAAGTATGCAATGATTTTTTAATTTTGCCCCGCTGAAAAAACGATTTCAGAGGGTTTTGGAGCGATGGGTGAGAGGCTTAAACCATCCGCCGGTTGGCGGATAAACTGCCTTGAGAGTTTTTTTGAAGTATTGGAGCGATGGGTGAGAGGCTTAAACCAGCAGTTTGCTAAACTGCCGTACGGGTAACCGTACCGGGGGTTCGAATCCCCCTCTCTCCGCTTCGGGTATGAATGCCAGGCCGTCGAATGACGGCCTGGCTTCTTTTTCAGGGTAGGCGAAGAGTGAGCTTGCTCACGATGAGCATAACCTGAAAAAGAAGAGCCCCGCGTTCGCGGGGCATTCATACCCGGTACAGGTTCTCCCCGAGGGGATCACGAAGTAATCCCCGGTTTAATATCTGCAGACAGACCACCCCCCGGTCCGTCAGTTGACGAACCGTACCCCTCCTCACTGAGGAGGGGAAATCTTATCATATAACCTATCCTTGCACCGTGCACCCCACCTTCTCCAAGGCTTCAGTGGGCAAAGCTTACTCCTTGCTCCTCAATTCGTCAATCGCAATTCGTTAATCGCAAATCGCAAATCGAAAATTCTCCATGCTCCCTGCCCTGTGCCCTGTGCCCTGTGCCTCCTAGCCCTGCTAGTGCCTGTAATATACCTTGCCTACAATCCTCCATCCTTCCCTGAATTTGTAAAGTGTGAGGTAATCGGTAAAAATCAGCTTTTCACCCCGCCAGAGCTCAATCTTGGCAACAGCAGCTGTGCCGGTAACATCTATTGAGATGAACCTGCAGTCTGTCCTCGGAGGCTTGACACCCATAGCCTTCTCCTTCGATGCCCTTACAATCTCCTTCCAGGTGTAAATAGGAAGCAGCGTGACGGTGGAGCTGTCAGCTCCTATACCCGGCAGCACAAAACTGGGATGAAACCCCTTGTCTATCTCAGTTGCCTCACCGTGATTATGGATGCCTTCAACATAAGCACTCATTATCACATTCCTGATCTTTTCTTGTTCATCCTGCCCGTACACACGTGTGACACAAGCAAGCACAATAATTAAAAACAATACTCTTTTCATAGCTTGCAGTTTTAAATGATCAACCGTGAAGTTCGTAATTATTAAGATAATCCGGGTGACGAAATATGTTTACTTTACAGGTATCGAACACTGTTTATGGTTCTCACAGTATCTCTTTTCTGATCCTGTTCCCTGCCATATCGGTGAGCAGGAGATATCTCACAAGCTTCTCATCACGCACAATAAACTCATACCTGATAGTGTCAACAGAATGAAACTCAATGCAGTTCATTATCTCACCCTCAGCTGCCGCACGGCGCTTTATCTCAGGCGCGATTGTGTCAAGCTGCAGGTTGATGCGATATTCGAGTAGTATACCCTCCTGGTCAAACCTGGCAATCTTCTCCTTTTCACCATGATAGAAAATTACTTCGAACAGTCCCTTATGGCGGCTCCACTCTGTGTTTCTGGCTCCGTCGAAGTTATTGCGAAAGCTCTCCTTAACAACCCCGGGTACGCGGACAGGCCTGTTCTTCAGAATTTTTTCAAGGATGTTAAGATTTATGCTCATGATAATATAAAGACGGATAAATATTGAAAAGTAACATTACCTGCCTGCCTTATGAAGAAACAATAACCGTGCCCTGGCACGCTTGAGCCTCATTTTGGCAGCGCTCTCGGTGACCCTGAGCGCCTCTGCAATCCGCTGAAGTGGCATCTCATCAAAGTATCTCATCATGATTAAAGCCTTCTCCTCAGTGTGAAGCCTGTTTAACAAATCCATCAGGCTATCATAGCTTATCTCTTCAGCCTCTTCCTCATCTGTCTCATCAATTATCTCCGGAAGCTCATTTGAGCTGTTCCACTCCGGATAATGCAATTTCTTCTTTTCCCTCAGGTAATCGATGCAGTGATTATATGTTACAGAGTAAAGCCACGAGGAGAAGGAGGAATTACCCCTGTAGCTGCCAAGCTTCTCGTATGCCTTTGAAAGTATATCACCGGTGAGCTCTTCGGCAAGATCACGGTTGTGTGTCAGACTGTAGCATTTGTCCAATACCTTTGAATAATACCTGTTGAAAAGTATTGAAAAGAGCTCAGTCTCGTTACTGTGCCTTATTTTTTTTACTATCTCCTCGTCACTAAGTTTTTCCCCGTTGAGGCTCATCTGATGGGATCTTCACACCAGTGCAAAATTAAAACTATATGAATTCACCGTAGCTGTTAAGCAGGAAATCAAAAAAAAAATTTAAAATATGTGTTACTTTTTGGTTACTGTACGTCATAATTACAAAAATTCTTAACTTTGCCCCGGATTTTAAAAGCTGATGTTGAATAGTTTAATGGATAATAAATAACAGAACCAAATTTAAACAAAAATGAAAAACAGATTCTTTTTAGTTGTTGCTACAGTTGCTGCAGTTGCCCTTATGACAAGCTGTGGTAAAGTTCCTCAGGCTAACATTGATGCTGCTGTTGCAGCTATTGATTCAGCCAAGACAATGCAGGCAGACATATACCTCCCTGGTGATTTTGCTGCTCTTAATGATTCTCTTACAGTTATCAATCAGGCAGTTGAAGCTCAGAAATCAAAGCTTTTCAAGAATTTCAAAGATGTTAAAGTAAAAGCTGACGCTCTTACAGTTGTTGCTGGTGAACTGGCTGGTAAAGCAGTTGTTAAGAAAGATGAAGTTAAAGCTGAAGCAGAAGCTCTTATGACACAGGCGAAAGCTCTCCTCGAGGAGACCAAAACCCTGATCGCAAAAGCTCCCAAAGGCAAAGAAGGCAAAGCTGTTCTTGATGAGATTAAAGGTGAAGTGACAGTAATTGAAGCTTCTCTTACAGAAGCTCAGACACTATTTGACGGCGGCACCAACTACATGCAGGTTCTTGATAAGGTAAAAGCAGCTAATGAAGCTCTTACCGCAATCAACACCGAGCTGAAAGAAGCTATCGCAAAAGTAAGGAGATAACATCAACTGAATGTATCAATCCAATCCCCGGGTCATCTCCCGGGGATTTTTTTAATTTTACAATTCTGATGAGAGGCTCTCTGATTAAAAAACTGATATACATCATTTTAATTACAGTTTTCCTGGGACTGCTGGGATGGCTTTTCATCGCTCTCATACCTGATCCTCCACTTACGGAACTGGAACTGGCAAGCAAAGCAGTTGCACAGGCGAGAGATAATAATTCGGTCATTTATTCAGCAAGGCTCTTCAGAGAAGCACAAAGTTTATATGACTCCGCAATGATTTCATGGCGGACGGAAAACAGCCGTTTTATCTTGTTCCGTGACTACGAGCGGGTAAAAATGTTTGCTTCCCTCTCACAGAAAAAGGCTGCTGAAGCCACTACTAATACGATTGTCAGGGCAAACGGCATGAGGCTGAGTCTTAAGACAGAGATAGAGAGTTTGAATGCTGAGATTGCTGAGTTTGAAAAGGTATTTCTCTCACTTCCACTCACTCAGGAGACGGCAAAGAAACATGCCAGGGGCAAGCTGCTCCTTAGAGAGGCAGAGATCGACTTCAATAAAGGACAGTACGTCAGTGGCAATGTTAAGGTCACCGAAGCCAAAGAGTACATAACTGCCTCTTATGCTTATGCCCGTAGAACCCTTGAAGACTATTACAAAGGGTACAACCGGTGGCAGGAGCTGGTTAAAGCAACGGTAGATGAAAGCCGGAGTACCGGATCTTATGCCATTGTAGTCGAGAAAATTCCCGGACTGTGTCATCTCTACCACGCAGGTAAAAAGAAATATACCTTTGAAGCTGAATTCGGCAGTAACTGGATTGGCGACAAGACCAGCAGGGGAGACATGGCCACTCCTGAGGGAAGATATGAGGTGACAAAGAAACTGTCAGGTGCTTCAACAAAATACCACAAGGCACTTCTTTTAAACTACCCGAACAAGGAAGATATTGAGGAGTTCAATTACAGGGTACAGAACGGTCATCTGCCGGCTGACTCACGTATAGGAGGACTTATCGAGATCCACGGTGACGGAGGTAAAGGGGGAAACTGGACCGAAGGATGCGTGGCGCTGCGCAACAACGATATGGATGTTGTATTCAGGCATTCAAAGACAGGAATGGCTGTTACTATTGTAGGATCAACCATTACACTGGAGAAGTATCTCTCAACCATAAATTAAGACGAATGGAAGACCATATAGAGAACCCTGTCAGTGAAGCTGCACAAACGAAGAAGCGATATAATGAAGTAATAATGAACTATATTGCGACACATCGCTACACCAGGGTTATACTTGTTACTGCCGCTTTAGTGGCGCTGTTCATCCTGCTTCTTTCAGTTCCTCTCTATCTTGCCCCGGCCTTTCAGCACTCATGGGGTACTAACAGGGCAGAATGCAGCGTTGATTCAGCCCTTCTTGCAGACAAAAATATCAGGAAACAGATATCCCGCACTGAGACAGAAATTGCCAGGCTCGAGCGAAAGCTCGCCTCTTTCATACCTACACAGACTTATCTTGTCATTAACACCACTGATAACAGGTTCTTCCTTTACAGGAGCAGAAAGATGGTCCGTGAGGGGTTCTGCTCTTCAGGAAGTTATACCCTCCTGAGAACTGTTGACGGAGAGAAGGAGTGGATATTCAAGACACCCAGAGGCCGGTTTACAATACAGGGCAAGGTGGCTGACCCTGTGTGGCGAAAGCCTGACTGGGCCTTCGTTGAGGAGGGTCTTCCGGTACCCGGACCCGCTCATCAGTCGCGCTTTGAGTATGGCGTCCTGGGTGACTATGCACTGAGTCTTGGTGACGGATATCTGATCCACGGTACGATTTATAAGAGATTCCTTGGCATGCCTGTCACCCATGGCTGCATCAGACTGAACGATGACGACCTGGAAGCTGTTTATAGCTCACTAAGCATAGGATCAAAAGTATATATTTACTGATCAACTGAGATGGAGATGAATATTACCAGGTATAAATGGTTTCTGATAACCAGCATAGTTCTACTGATTCTGATCGTCTTCTATCTTGTGAAAAGCGTTACTGCTGTCAGCCATACCGTCAGGGCATTTGATGATGCATACTTCACTTCCCTTGAACAGAAGGAGAGTGATACGATTAATCAGTGCTCTATCCCCGGCTATATCGATCTGCTGAGGAAGAAATCTTTTCTCGGCGCGCAGGTTAAAATGGCTGACTCTGACTCGATAGGACTGGTAGTTAATGTGCGCGACAGCATTATACAACTGATGATCAAGGGAGTAGCAGTAAGGAGCGTAAGGATTTCTGAGTATGATCTATCACCTTTCTTTCAGCGGGCAAACCAGGAGGCGGTATACAGCATGCTTTCATTGCCGCTTGTGATCACCAGCATGCAGGCTACCTTCATGAAAGACCCGGTCAGCGTCAAGATAGCTCCCAGGGACACCTCTGAGGCCGTTATAGATGTCAAACCTGACACCACTGATTATGAGGCAGTCTTTTTTACTCTCGAGACTGACCGTAATATTAGGTTTTTCTTTGAGCAGCAGGAAGATACAATTGCTGCCGACAGGCGTGCCAGATTCTTTTTTGACCTTGAAGAGCGGTACAGGAATGCAAGAACAACAATGCACTCTGTAGTAAGGTTTAACACACCTCCCTACACCCCTTATATCAAGATATGGATCCCCAAGGCTGAGGCCAAGATCGTCTATCGTGCAATCCCGCGGGAAGGACTGATTGTGCTTACACAATAGTCTTGCCTTCCCTTATTTTAATCCTCTCTTCTACCATAAAACCCCTCAATGCATTAACGAGGTAAATATACCTGTAGTTATTGAGGTCATTAACAGATATTTGTTTTACTGTTATTCTCTTCTCATCGAGCAGTTGCTGTCTCATGCAGCCTTCAAGAAGAGATGAGGAGGGAGTGTAAAAACCGGTAGCATCTGATACGATAATATTGGAGTATGAGCTGTCAGTCACAAGGCCATTCCTGCAGATGATAATGTCATCACAGTCACCTCTCTGCGAGAACAACTTCTCTATCGATGACCTGTCGGCATACTTGTAACGATAGGTGATTGAATCATCGTGAACGAATTTTAGTGTTGAGATCTTCTTTGTTACATATTCATCAGCCGTCCATTCCTCGATACCGGACCCGTATATGACCCTCAGCTTACGGGTTGTTATTGAGTCAGAGGCATACTCTTTCTCAATGTATTGGATAAGCTTTAGGAAATCCTCCGCCACTCTGTAGGCAACTGTTGAAGAGTAATGGTCTGTCACACTGCGTGCAACCCGCCTGAGGTGATACCCTGCATTCTGCGGGACCCCTCCCGTCATCCTTATCGATTCAATGAATCTCATCGTCGTATCAGCGGTAGATATATCTTGTGCCGTGCCTCAGACCACTCATCCCTGCATCTGCTGTTGATCGTTATTCCACCTCCGCTTCGGTAAAATGTACCCTCATCAGTATCCTCAATGAATCTTATCATCACTGCCGAGTCGAGAGACTCACCGTCATAATATCCGAACACCCCTGTATAGAATCCTCTTTTTTCTCCCTCACTCTGCCTTATGATCTTAAGTGTTGATGGCTTTGGTGCTCCCGAAACTGATCCGGCCGGCAGCATTGAAATGATTATATCACCCAGCCGGCTATGATAATCACCCGCCAGAGACCCGCTTATCTCAGAGCTCATCTGAAGCAACTCTCCCCGGTCAGTCTTTATCCTGTCAATGTATTTGAACCTTCTGACAATGATTCGTTCGGCAACCGAACCAAGGTCATTGCGTATGAGGTCAACAATTGTGTTGTGTTCACACTCCTCCTTGTAATCACCTGTAAGTCTCTTTTCTGCATCCGGCAGGGTTGCATCGATGGTTCCCTTCATGGGATTGGAGCTGATTTCTCCATTGCTTATCAGAACGAACCGCTCCGGTGAAAATGAGATGAACCTGTTGTGATAACAGATGCCATACAGTGATCTTGTTTGAATGAAGACTTCGCGCAGAGACATATTAAGCCTTACAGGCGTAGTAACTGTCAGATTGCACAGATAACTGTTGCCGAAGACGATGGCCTCATGTACTATTTTGAATTTCCTGCAGTACTCCTCTTCGCTGATGAAACCCTCAGTAATCAGCTCCGCCATTGCGGCTCCGCGATGTGTATCGTTGACCTGGTAATTACTGGCCATTGAAGTACGGAACAGGATGCCATCCTGCGTTAACGGATCATTGGCAAAGAAGGCATTCTTAAGTTCAAAGTCAAAACCAAAAAGAAACGGTTTGCGTAGCGCCCCGCAACGGTTCATCATCTCTTTCACTTCTGGTACCCCGGCCATGTATTTGTGGTCTTGTCACTGGTGCTGTAAAAGTACGCTTTTTATAACTTTGCTTAATCGGGTAGAGAGCATGAAGAGAATCCTGGTTATTGATAATTACGACTCGTTCGTAAATAATATCATCCACCTCATCAGAGAGAACAGTGATCTGGGTGTGGAGAGAGTCTTCAATGACCAGGTCGATTTTAAAAGGCTCGGTGAATATGATGCTCTCCTTCTCTCCCCTGGTCCGGGTCTGCCATACGGTGCCGGTTCTCTCATGAAGTGCATAGATCAATGTTCAAAGTCACACAAGATTATAGGAATATGTCTCGGGCACCAGGCTCTCTATGAATATTTTGGCGGCAGGCTCATTCAGATCGACCGCGTCAGGCACGGCCATAAAACCCCTGTGAAGCTGACAGGTATATATGATGCCCTGCTCAGATATATCCCTTCTGAAGCCACAGCCGGCTTGTATAATTCATGGACTGCTGATCCTGAATGTGTTCCTGAGGAGCTTGTCATCACATCAGTAGATGACACAGGAGCCATATTATCATTCCGCCACAGATCACTCCCGTTGCACGGGATACAGTTCCATCCTGAGTCAGTAATGTCTAATTGCGGCAGAGAGATTGTCAGAGCACTGGTTGAATTATAATATATATTGCATGGTTAAAGAAAATAAAGCGATGAAAAGAAGGAAGTTTATTGTTTCAGCAGCGGCAGCGGTACCCGCCCTGACCCTGTTCCCTTCTGACCTTTCAGGAATGGACAGGAGGAAGGCGCCGGGATTGCTTGAGAAGAGATCCCTTGGCAGGACGGGCGAGATGCTCTCTGTCATTGGTTTCGGTGGGATCGTGGTCATGAACGCAACTCCTTCAGAAGCGTCTGAGCGCGTCAGGATGGCAATCGATGCCGGGGTCAACTATTTCGATGTGGCTCCTTCGTACGGCGATGCCGAGATTAAACTCGGTCCGGCCCTGGAGCCATACCGTAAGAATGTTTTTCTTGCATGCAAGACAGGCATGCGAACAAAGGAGGAAGCGCGAAGGGAACTGGAACAGTCACTGGAGAACCTCCGCACTGACCATTTCGACCTATATCAGCATCATGCCGTGACAACCCTTGAGGAGGTTGATACCCTGCTTGGACCAGGCGGATCGATGGAAACCTTTATTGAGGCAAGGAATGAGGGTAAGATCCGGTTCATCGGATTCTCAGCCCACTCCGTCGAGGCTGCAATGGCTCTCATCGACAGGTTCGATTTTGACACAATACTCTTCCCGTTCAACTTTGCTTCATGGCATGCCGGCAATTTCGGTCCGCAGGTGATGGTAAAAGCCGGCCAAAAAAACATGGGCATTCTAGCCCTGAAGGCAATGGCGAAAGGACCATGGCCTGAAGGGGCTGACCGGTCAGTGTATCCCAAGTGCTGGTACGAGCCTCTGACGACAACTGAGGATATTTCAATGGGATTACGTTTTACACTTTCACATCCGGTGACTTCAGCCATTCCTCCGGGAGATGAAAACCTCTTCAGGCAGGCGCTTGAACTCTCACAAATACTTAAGCCCCTCGACCCGTCAGAGGTTATAAGCATCAAGGAGAAAGCTCTGAATGGAGTTCCCCTTTTCAAGGTTTAAGTTCCGGTAATTGAAGAATAGCCGTCCCTGACATTAGTACCATTTAAAGAATTTCAGCCCCAGGCCAAAGGATATGAAGCCTATTGTGCCCATGATAATTGTTTTATCGAGTATTTCCGATAAACCTGCACCCTCATTGATGATACTTCGCATGCTGTCTGCAAGGAGCGTGAGAGGAAGATTCTGGATGAAGGGGATGCTCCACTCAGGGAAATTATGGTAGCTGAAAAACACTCCTGACAGTATCATCATCGGCATATTCACAAAGTTGATGATGCCATTCCCAATTTCGGTATTAGAGGTGCGCGATGAGGTGAGTATAGCTATTCCCGTAAACGCTATATTTCCCGCAACGAATACAAGTACCAGCGCTGCTATGCTTCCCTGTATATCTATATCAAAGTAAAACCAGGCAAAAAGCATTAGCAGAAAGGCTTCTGCAAAATTCATTGTTATTCGTGCTGTCATAAGGCCAAGGAGAATATTATGTCGTCTCACCGGAGTGACTATCATACGTCTGAGCATATTACCCTTGCGCCTTTCAATGATAGTCCAGCTCATACCCCACATACAGGCCATCATGATATTCATTGCCACCAGCCCTGGAACAAGGAAATCGATATACCTCGTTCCCCGCATCTCCAGCGGGACGGTATTTAAGCCTGAGAATGAGGCATCAGCAGTTGTCTTGCCAAGCACAGAGGCCAGCTGGAGCTGCAGAAGCCTGGCTTCAGGATTGGCAGGGTCAAGATGGAAGACAGAACTGTCACCGTAGTTATCTATAATCAACTGGTACATTCCCCTTTTGACCCCGATTGTAGCCCTGGCTGAATCGAGAGGCAGGAATCTGAACAGGTTCTCTCCGAAAACAGGATCAATTACTGAAAGATCAAAAATTGCACTTCCCTGACCGTTCGCCTCCCTTGATGCATTCTCCTTCAGAAAGCCTTCCAGCATGCCGCCCGGGGTAAGATTAATTATGGCTATATCCTTCTTCGTTTTCTTTTCGCTAGTAAATGCTATACCCAGGCCCCATGCCATAAGAATGGGAAACGCTATTCCCCAGAACAGGACGCCCGGTTCACGGAGCAATTCCTTAAAATGAATTGCTATAAGCTGCCAGAGTTCGCTTCTCTTCAGCATCATTCTGTCTCTTCAGTAAGTCTCCGTCCCGTCATTTCAAGGAAGAGGTCATCAAGAGTCGGCCTTACATGCTCAAAATCTTTCAGCCTCAGGCCGTTCTTCTCCAGCAAAGCAAACAGAGCCGGCAACTCTTCTGATACGTTATGCATCTCACATCTTCCCTTACCGGTTAATCTGTTCCATTCTATCACAAGTCCGCCAGATCTCTGTGGAATGTCACCCGGCAGTGGTCCGGCAACAACGAAATGAGCAATATCAGGCATATTCATTTTTGAGAGAAGGTTGCTCAGCGATCCCTGAGCAAGAAAGCGACCCCTGTCCATGATAATGATCCTGTCGCACAGGTGAGTCGCTTCCTCCATGTAATGCGTGGTGAGAATAAGCGAGGTGCCTCGCTCAGCCCTCAGCTTCAGGAGAATATCCCAAATCTCTCTCCTGGCAGCAGGATCGAGACCTGTGGTTGGCTCATCAAGGATAAGTATTTCAGGGTCATTGAGAAGTGCTATACCTAGCGCCAGGCGCTGCCTCTGTCCTCCTGACAGGTTTTTTGTATAAGCGCTTCTCTTCTCTTCCAGACCAACGATTTGTATTACCTCTTCAATCCTTTTCTCAGGTTGCCTGTAAAAACTGGCAAAGAGCCTGATAGTCTCAAGGACTGTTATTTTCTCAAGAAACCTTGTCTCCTGGAAAGAGATTCCAAGCCTGCCATACAATGATGATCTTTCATCCTTAATGGATAGACCCCTGACAAGTATCTCACCTCTGTCAGGGGTCCTTATTCCTTCTATCATTTCAACGAGTGTCGTCTTTCCTGCTCCGTTAGGACCCAGAAGCGCAACATATTCGCCAGCTGCCAGTGTGAAATCTACGCCGTCTACAGCCTTTACCTTTTTAAAACTCTTATAAAGGCCTCTTGCACTTATCAGTAACTCTGTATCCACGTTTCATTGAGAAACATGATGCAATGTAGGTAAAAAGGGTATGGGTTACTTGACTGCTGCGGCATAAAGTTCAGCCACCTTGCTCCAGTTAACCACGTTCCAGAAGGTTGAGACATATTCCGACCTGCGGTTCTGGTACTTCAGGTAATAGGCATGCTCCCATACATCAAGCCCGAGAATAGGTGTACCACGCTTTGCAGCTACATCCATAAGCGGATTATCCTGATTTGGGGTCTGTGAAACGAATAGCTTACCGTTGTTGTCAACTGCCAGCCATGCCCATCCGCTGCCGAACTGCGTCTTTGCAGCTGTCTCGAATTCAGCCTTGAAGCTGTCAAATGAACCAAACGTCTTATTAATAGCCTCAAGCAGAGCACCTGACGGCTGACCTCCGGCATTCGGGCCCATGACATTCCAGAACAGTGTATGATTATAAAGTCCGCCCCCGTTATTCCTTATTACTGCTGGGAAGGCACTCATCTTCGAAAAGATATCCTCAAGCGAGAGGTTGTCTATTTTGTTCTCGGCAGCAGCTTTTACAAAATTGTCAAAATATGCCCTGTGATGCTTTGAGTAATGTATTTCCATTGTCTGGGCGTCAATGTATGGTTCCAGTGCATTATATGCATATGGGAGCTGAGGGAAAGTATATTCCTGTGCCATGATTTTGTTGTTTAATGTTGTTATTAATGAAAAGAATGTGATGAACAATAATGCTTTAGTTTTCATTGTTTTGCTTTTTAATCAATAACATACTCCCGGGATTTTTGTTCACACCACTTTATTCTCTGTCAAAAATGATTTGTAACTTTCGTTCTGGCAGATTAATAATCAAAAAAAAAGAAAATGAAATGGCAGGGAAGACGCGGCAGCAGCAATGTTGAAGACCGGAGAGGGATGAGCTCGGGAAAAAGGTTTGCCGGCGGAGGCATTGGCCTGATAGTTATTGCACTTATCGTCTGGCTGCTGGGTGGTAACCCCCTCAGTGTCCTTGACCAGACAGGAGGAGTAACGACAGAGCAGTATACTCCGTCTGCCGAAGAGGATGAAATGGCACAGTTTGTCTCCGTAGTTCTGGCCGACACGGAAGAGATATGGGGCAATATCTTTCAGGAATCAGGCATGACATACCGTCAGCCGAAACTGGTTCTGTTCCGGAATGAGGTAGAGAGCGCCTGCGGTTATGCCACAGCAGCAAGCGGGCCCTTTTACTGTCCGTCTGACGAGAAGGTCTATATTGACCTGAGCTTCTGCGACGACCTGCAACAGAAATACGGGGCATTTGGTGACTTTGCCGTGGCTTATGTTATTGCTCATGAAGTGGGACATCATGTGCAGAACCTGCTTGGAATTCTCGAGGAGGTACACAAGCAGCGGTCAGGGCTCAGCGAAACAAGAGCCAATCAGCTTACCGTAAGACTGGAGCTTCAGGCTGATTTCCTTGCAGGTGTGTGGGCACACCATGCCGACAGGATGCTTAATACAATTGAGAGCGGCGACATTGATGAAGCCCTCCGTGCCGCCTCAGCTATCGGTGATGATGTGCTCCAGAAGAAATACCAGGGACGCGTGGTGCCTGACGATTTTACCCATGGCTCAGCTGCACAACGCTCAGAATGGCTTCGCAAAGGATGGGTCACCGGCGACCCCGAACAGGGTGATACCTTCAACAACCCTATATAAAAAAAAGGGCAGAAGTATTTGACGGGGGGTCTGCTTCTGCCCTGGGGAAAGAAAGGGGAAAATTTAACGCTTGTTGTCTCTTATCAGATGTCACAACTGTGTTGTACCCGCTGTGACTGACTTATGCAAATTTGGTATAAGTTGCCTCAATAAATTTGTCAAAACATAAAATGATTATCTCAAAAGATAAAATTCGGTTAGAGTTGAAAATCATTGGAAAAGATTCATATAGGGCTGACTATTATTGATTTTGAAATCATTTGCTATCTTGCATTACTAATCTGATGAGGAACTGCTGTCTGAAATGCTTACTGAAGTCCTGCTTCTTAATCCGGTTTATGTCACACTTTTCTGGGCAATAGTCTTGAAGCTGCAGTCAGGAAAGGGAAATGAACCCAAGAGGTTCCTGGGGACACTGATGTTTGCTGCCTTCGTACTTTATCTTTCCCACCTTTTTTATTTTACTCAGAAACATGCTGTTTATATCTGGCTCGACAGCTTTTATAATCTTACCTCACAATCTGTGTATCCGTTGTTTTACGTTTATGTGTTGCTTCTCACACAAGACAAGACATTCACATTTCACAAACACGGTAAATACCTCATTATCCCTGTGATTGTCTTCATCCTGACATCTGTTGGCTACATAATCATGGACAATACGACTGAGAACCTTTATGTATCAAGGGTGATGTACGGGTTAGATGCAGGAGGCAGAGGTATCGGGTATATGAGAGTGATTTCACTCCTGTCAAGAATAACATTCGTGATGCAGGTAATGATATACTTGCACTTGTCCTTCAGGAAGATAAGGAAACACAATCACAGTATTGATAATTACTTCTCAGCTCCGGAGCTCAGAAGTCTTAGCTGGGTTCAGATCTTCAACATAGTCTTGTTTATTGCATCATTTGCGAGTATCACCATTGCCGCTCTTGGAAGAGAGAGGTTTGACGGCAGCCCCCTTTACTTACTCCTGCCATCTCTTGTCTTTTCTGTGGCTCTCTTCACCATAGGCCTTCTGGGTCATATGCAACAGTCAGTTCACGTGACGGAAGCCGAACCAGTTGCCCTGTTCTCATCTGATGACAGAATCCCTGAAAAACTGGCTGAAGAACTGGTTAACATGGTCGAAAGAGAGCATCTCTACCTGAACAAGGATCTGAATATATGGGACATCACCGCTCGTCTCGCAACCAACCGTACATACGTGTCACGGATAATAAACAACGAGTTTGGCCTTAACTTCTGCGGTTTCGTAAACAGGTACCGCGTGGACCACGCAAAAAAACTGCTGGCATCACCAAAACATTATTCAATCGAGGAGATTGCCGACCTGTCAGGCTTCGGGTCTGTAAACTCACTTTACAGGGCATTCTCAGCCTCTGAGAAGATATCTCTTGCCCAATACCGGACTAACCTGAAAAAGTATAACGGATCAGCACCATGACCGGGAGGAGAGAAAAAGGATAAGATTATGATAGATAGTACCTCGGATATTCATTTTTAGTGGCGGGGTTCTGGAAAATGAATAACTTGCTTTATTAAAATCAACTAATCCTTAACTATATGAAAAAGTCAACAGCATTCTTTTCAGCCTTCTTTCTGGTTCTTGGTACCACATTGTCTGCCCAGTCGGTAGATGAAATTCTTAAGGAGCACTTTGCAGCAAGCGGCCAGGATAATATCCTGAAACTAAATGCACAGAAACTTTCCGGTAAAATGATCCAGAGCGGAATTGAAATACCCATGATACAGATGAGCAAACGACCTGCCAAGGTTCGGGTCGAAGGTACTTTCCAGGGCCTGACCTTCATTCAGACATATAACGGAAAAGAGGGATGGAGCCTGAACCCCTTTACCGGTGTTACAGATCCTCAGCAGATGACCGAAGATGACCTGAAGGGAATGCATTACCAGGCTGACATGGATGGCATGCTCTGGAACTGGAGCGAGAAAGGTTATATAGTAACCTTTGAGGGGAAGGAGGATATGGAGGGAACATCCTGCTTTAAATTAAAGCTCGCGACAAAAGAGGGTGATTCATTTACCTTCTATATCGACTCTGATTCATACATCCTTCTGCGCACTAACACAAAGATGAAAATTATGGGAAATGAAACAGAGTCTGACACATATTACAGCAATTACTCAATCATTGAAGGAATTGCTGTCCCACAGAAGATAGAGACCAAAATGAAAGATCAGCTGATGGGTACTATTGTCATCGAAAAAGTTGAGTTTAATATTGAACTTGACGACGCACTCTTTGAAAAGCCGGCATTATAGCATTATCCATCAGGAAATAATAAGAAATAACTGACATCATGAACCTCAGGCACTTTTTGACAGGCATTTTTTACCTGGCTGGCATATCGGTACTCTCGGGACAGGTTACCGATGCCACATTCGGAGATATTGAAGGCAGGCACATAGGGCCGGCCAGGATGAGCGGGCGAATATCATGTATTGACGCAGAAAACAAAAATCCTGATGTAGTATGGGTTGGAGCTGCTGGCGGAGGAGTCTGGAAATCAATTAACAAGGGAACTACCTTCAAGTCTGTTTTTGATGAATATCCACAGTCAGTTGGCACCATTGCCATAGATCAGAACCACCCTGATACCGTCTGGGTGGGTACAGGTGAGGTGTGGACTCGCAACAGCGTCTCTGTCGGAACAGGAATATACAGGACAAAGGACGGAGGAGGCAAATGGGAGTTTATGGGCCTGCCTGAGAGTGAACGCATAGGCCGCATCATAATAGACCCTGTTAATCCTGACATCGTTTATGTCGCGGTAATGGGTGCCCTGTGGGGTGACAGCGAGGTGCGTGGTGTTTACAGGACCTCCGACGGCGGTAAAACATGGTCCAGGTTACTCTATGTCAATCCCTCAACCGGATGTGCCGATATGGCCATGGACCCTGAAAACCCTTCAGTGCTTTATGCTTCAATGTGGGATTTCAGACGTCAGGCTCATACATTCAGATCAGGAGGTCCCGGTAGCGGGCTTTATAAATCAACAGACGGCGGGGCAACATGGAACAAGATACACAACGGATTGCCTTCCGGTACTCTCGGAAGAATCGCCGTTGCTGTATCCCCGGTCAAACCTCATTACCTTTATGCCCTTGTTGAATCGTCAAAATCAGCCCTCTACCGCTCTGACGACAAAGGTTTATCATGGGAGAAGATGAGCGACCAGTATATGATGAGCGACAGACCTTTTTACTACAGTCTGCTGGTGCCAGACCCGGTAGTGGCTGACCGTATTTACAAACCGGGAACAACCCTGTGGGTCAGCACCAACGGCGGCAAACTATTCCAGAGCCCTTCAGTAACTGGCGGAAACTATCACAGTGATACACATGCCCTCTGGATAAATCCGTCCGATAACAGCTTTTTATATCTGGGAACTGACGGAGGTGTCTATACCTCTGAAGACTCCGGAAATGCCTGGAGGTTTGTCCAGAGCCTGCCTGTTTCCCAGTTCTACCATGTGAGCGTTGATGACAGCTCTCCCTACAATGTCTATGGAGGCTTGCAGGACAACGGATCATGGACCGGGCCTTCAAGAAAACCGGGCGGAATAACCAATTCTGACTGGAAAAATGTCGGATATGGCGACGGCTTCTATACCTACAGGGACAAAACTGATCCGGACATTATATATTCACAGTACCAGGGAGGAAGAATAAACCGCACAAATCAGAAGACGGGTGAAAGTAAATATATCAAACCCTTTCCTGATGAGGATACTGAGAGTTTAAGGTTTAACTGGAATACCCCTACGGTCTTTGGAAAGAAATCGGGATGGCTCTACGTCGGTGCACAATACCTGTACAGGTCAAAGGATAAAGGTGACTCGTTTGAAAGGATCTCACCAGACCTCACAACAAATGATCCGCTCCGTCAGCAGCAGGAGAAATCCGGAGGGCTGACCATTGATAACAGCACGGCAGAAAACAATACAACCATTTTTTCTGTATCTGAGTCTCCGCTTGACGAAAATATAATCTGGGCGGGCACTGACGATGGTAACATACAGCTCACAACAGACGGCGGTAAGAGCTGGACAAAACTGAATGATGCTGTGCCCGGACTGCCACCATTGGCATTTATCTCATCTGTTGATGCTGACAATTTTGATAAGAATGCAGCATGGGTAACTGTTGACGCTCATCGGAACGGAGATATGAAGCCATATATATACTATACCGGTGACCTGGGGAAGACATGGAGCCCGCTGGCTACAGGTGATATTAAGGGCTTCTGTCATGTGGTCAGACAAGATCCTGTCAATCCTGATCTTATCTTCCTCGGTACTGAAATGGGCCTCTTTGTGAGTACTGACCACGGGAGGGTATGGGTAAGGTTAAAAAACAAAATACCCCAGACAGGTATTTATGACATGGCTTTCCAGGCAAAACAGAATGATCTTGTACTGGCTACCCATGGGAGAGGAATCATCATACTCGATGACCTTACACCTCTGAGAAACCTCACTCAGGCTGTGATGGATCAGGAGTTTGCCTTTCTCCCTGTTCGCCCGTATTATTTCCCGTCAGGGGCAGGATTTCAGGATTTTCCGGGCGATGCAGAATTTACAGGATCAAATCCATCTTCTGCTGCAACGATCTGTTATTATCTTAAGAAAAGGCATGTATTTGGTGAAATGTTTATCGAGCTCTACAACTCAGAAGGGCTCTTTCTCAAAAAGCTGCCTGCCGGTAACCGTAAGGGGATAAATATAGTTCGTGTTGCCACTTCAATGGATCCGCCCAAAGTGCCGAAATCTCCAAATCTCCTGGGCGAGGCTGCATTCGGACCTGAATACCCTGCCGGGAAATATATGGTTAAGCTGGTAAAGGGAAATGAGACTTACACCACAGACCTGATCCTGAATGACAGTCCTGACTGGAAACACCCGGAGGCAGACAGGAAGCTTCAGCGTGAGACCCTTATGAAAGCCTATGATCTTCTTGAAGAACTTGCTGCCATTGACCAGAAGATACTGGATACAAGGGATACTCTTAAAAGCAGGGAGGCAATGGCAAAAGGGCAGGGGCTGAAAAAGATCAAAGCACTCATCTCTGCCTGCGACGATATGCACGAGAAGATCTCAGCCACACAGTCGGGTGAGGGCGGTATAACAGGGCAGGTGCGGCTTCGCGAAAACATTGGAGAGATATACGGTGCAGTAGGTGGTTATCCCGGCAAGCCGACTGACCTGCAGATAAAGGCGCTTGACAACTATGCTCAGCAGGTAAAGAGCTTCGGATCCAAAATCGATCTGATGATTCAGACAGATATTCCGAAGCTGTTGAAATAGACGATTTCGATTACAGATAGATGATGGTCACTGCGACTAAGTGAGGGTGCCCTTTTGAGACACTCTCATCAGGTCGTGATTACCCTTTTCCATGAGCCCAGCACCATCCTGAAATAAACTTGGCTTCGGCATATAGCATTTGTCCGGGCACGATGAAGTATGCAGTCGGGACTTATTTTTGAAAAATCAAGGCTTCTCCTAACCGATACCAAAGAACCGGTTCCCCTTCAATCCTGTCAGTTGCTGGCAAACCCTGAGTTCCTCCCCCTCAATGGATATGTTCGTTTCTCCATTTCTGAAGCGGTTCAGAATATTCCTCATAATGGTGAATTCCTGTCTGCCCAACTTATACTTCCGGAGGAATAGCATTGCGAAAATCAGGAATGTGATGGGAATGGCGCAGAAAAGAATGCGTATGCCCCAGTCTGTTGTTGGTGAAATGTTTCCTGTGTTGACAGCCTCCTTACTATAACCGATCACATCCAAAGCGATACCAAGTGCACCAACTACCATACCTCCGGATAGTTTGCGCAAGAAAGTAGATACCCCTGAGTAGAGTCCCTCCCTGCGACGTCCGGTAATAAGTTCATCCACATCGGCTATGTCGGGTAAGGCAGACCATGAGAAGAGATTGCATCCGGCACCTCCCACCCCGATGAGCGAACAGATGGAGATTACAATAATATCCGGCGTTGCAGGAGTCAGGAACACTATGGCAATGCTGGCGGCAATCCACAGGCCGGCGGATATATAAGCCGGAGCACTCTTGCCATATTTCTGAGCCACTTGTGAGAAAATACCGATAAAAACGAGCTGGGTGATAAGGATAGATCCCATAATCGGGACGAAAAGTTCCTCCTTCTTTAATGAAACCGTCAGGAAATAAACAGCCAGTGTCATAACTGTATCAATAGCCATCTGACAGAGAATAAATACTTTTACGTAAATACGGAAGGAACGGTTTTTGAGTACTAACAGCCAATCCTTCAGGGATGTTACAGGGTTTGGCTTCATCTCATTCTCCCATGTACCAAAAAATACTACCAACCAGCCTATGGCGAATACCACTCCAAAGGTAAGCCCCATTATAAGGTAACCCTGCCTGGGATCAGTGTAGGCTCCTGTGATCAGCGCCGGAACAATAGCACATAAGATGGCAGCCGCAGCAGAAAATCCAAGGCGCATACCTGTGAATGCACTGCGCCTGTTATAATCCCTTACCATGTCTGACAGAATGGCGTTGTAGGGAACCATCACTATGGTGAAAGCAGTGGAAAAGAAGATGTAAGATAGCGAGTAGTATATGAATTTGGCAGTGGTTCCGGTGATGCCAAAACCGTACCATAGCATTACCCAGGACACAAATACAGGAAGGCTGCCCAGCAGGAAATATATGCGACGACGACCAAACCGCGATCGGGTTCTGTCTGACAACTGACCCATAAAGGGATCGGTAATGGCATCCCAGGCTTTTCCAATGAAAAGGATGATGCCGGCAAGGGTTCCGGAAAAACCCTCAACATTTGTCAGGTAAACCAGCAGCAGTAAGCCTACAATTATAAAGGCTCCTCCACCATATATATCGCCACAAGCGTAGGCAATCTTGCTGAATAGTTCTTTTCTGTCTTTCATGTTTCAGGATTCTTTTCATAGTAGCTGTCCCGGATAAGTCGGATTGCAAGCACCCATTTCATCATCATCCTGACATCATCAAGCACGAAACGCCGGATATCAGTTCCGCTGGCTATCTCGAAGTACTCTCCGGCAGCAAATGGTACCATAAGGATATCTTTCATTTCAAAGGATTGGATAATTATTCTGTCAAATACTTTCCCTTCGTAGATTACTGCTTCCCTGGTGAGACTCAGCTTACCGTGTCCCATCTCCTGGTAACCATACTTTCCTGGTTCATTCCACAGGAGCGCTGTGGTTGCTGTTATTTTAAACCCCGGATCATGAATTTCAGTCAAAAGACAATTCTGTTGGAAGTCATACCAATTATCAAAGCCATCAAACACGATGCTGTCCTCCTTGCAGGGTTCAAAAAACAGTTTGTTGGTCACCATGGCTTCATTGCCGCAGTTTAGGCAGAATAGTTTATTCCCTTTTGAGCGTAATGTGAATTCTGCCAGGCATTTGGGGCATTTGTACAGCACCAGTTCGGCACCTTCGGCCAGGCGGGTTCCTTTGAACGTAACTCTATTTTTTCTCTGCCATTGGTAGTCATCAAAGTCGATGGCGCTCAACACCCGGCGGTAAATTTCATCTACAGAAAAGGTGTCAAGCTCCTCGCTGTTAAGAATTCGTGTAACTGTTGTATCCATGCGCCCTTTGCGAATTCTTTTTGTCCATCGGGGGCGCGTTAGATAACCACCGGTAATCTGTACTGCTAATACCGGTATTTTAAATGCCTTAAAGAGTTTTGCTATGCTCGGAGCAGCAAATCCCCCCGGACGACCCTCGTTGGACAGGCATCCATGGGGGAATATGGCTACAATGCCACCACATCCGATAACATACTTCGTTTTGAGTATAGCCTGGTTATCACTTGTAAATTGATTTTTGGGAATAACTCCCATGAAACCAAGCAGGAATTTTAGCACAGGATTCCTGAAAAAGTTGTAGGCAGCCATGTAATTCAACCTGTGCGGGTAAAGCGCAATGGATACTGTAATAAAGTCGAGCCAGCTGGCGTGCCCTGCTATCACAAAGAAAGGGGGTCTGATGCCTTTTATGGCGGAGCGATCTACCCTGAGTCCAAGAAACCACCGAAAGTATAAACCAGACAGAAAGACAACACTATAATACAAAAAAGCATTGGGCCTGGGTACATGGGGGGCATTCTTCTTTGGCATTTAAAATATCTGGTATGCTGACAGTAAGATGTTTAATTAAGAATTTTTGAGACGGATATTTGTATGATTGAATATAAAAATACAGAATTTATAACAAATCAAAGGAATGTAATTTTTACTTACAGCCATTTAAAATGGCTGGATTATAACGGTAAATAGTTCGCCTGCGACTTTCGATGTGGTATGCTGTCAGTATAAATGAATAACTTAGATGTGGAATATGTCTGTTTGTCTCTTGGGGAAAACCATTATGACCTGCAATCATAAAAGTATTTGACCATGGGACTGACGGGATGGTGTTTTACTTTGCAATCAGGAATTGACCGAAGGTTTTTAACCAATACCAAAAATGTACAATCGCCTCAGGGTAGACAATAACCCCGGTTTCATCCCATCAGATCTACCTGAAGTAGACCTATAACTGAGTTGTGCTGAATGCCAAAAAACTTATTATAAATTTCGTTTTAATATACTTGCAGTATATACATATTATATGTATATTTGTGGAATAATACTTATGTCATGAAAACAGTATCGTTAAAAATTGACGACTCGATCTTTGGAGAAACCGAGAATATTCTCTCCAAGATTAAGAAACCTAGAAATAGGTACATAAATGAGGCTCTGGAATATTATAACAAAATTCAGAGGCGTAAAATCTTAGAATCAAAACTCAAGAAAGAATCTGCCCTTGTAAAAGACGAGTCTCTTTCAGTACTTAATGAATTTGAGGAGATAGATTATGCAAGTTAAAAGATTCGAAATATGGGTGGCAGATTTGAACCCTCAAATAGGTACAGAACCAGGTAAGACTAGACCTGTGCTCGTCGTTCAAACAAATCTTCTTAATAAGATACCTCACGCTTCCACTATAATATGTCCTCTGACGACAAATATTCAGAAAGAATCTGAAATCTTAAGAGTTCATATTAAAAAGGGTACGGCAAATCTTAATGAGAACTGTGACATAATGATTGATCAGGTGCGAGCAATTGACAATAAAAGGCTACTTAAAAGGCTTGGTGAATTACCTGAAAGTCTTTCCAATAAAGTCAAAGAAAACCTAGCTATCATTTTAGATTTAAACTAAAAGCACTCAGCACAACAGGTCGGTATATGCAATTGGCTTCTGCACCGCGAGAATCTTCTGGTCAAAATGAAAGAGCTTCAATGGCGGTGCAGGCCGCCCCGGCTCCCGCCGGGGACTCCCTCTAGGTGTCACGGTTTTTGCCAACGCGAGAATTAAGTAATAACCGCATAACCCTGCATCGCACCACGAGTGCAAAAACACGCGCCACCGCGACTCTGCACCAACGCCACATACCGCCGAACGTTGTACGCAAGCTTGAAAGAAATTGCATCGAATCAAAATATAACATCAAAATGAGATAACATGATTAGGAAGCGAGAAGAAAAAGATAATGATGAGATATTGAATGTTTGGTACCAGGCATCAAGTTTAGCTCATCCATTTCTAGAAGCTGATTTTGTAGAAAAAACAAAAAAGGATTTGAGAGATGTTTATATTCCAAATACTGAGACTTGGGTTTACGAAGAAAATAATTCTGTAATTGGCTTTATTAGTATGATAGGCAATGAGATCGGAGGACTATTTGTATTACCAAATAAACACTTTAAAGGAATTGGGACACGACTGGTAGATTTTATCAAGGAACTTCACGTTGAATTGGAGGTGGAAGTTTTTGAAAGAAATGCTATCGGTAGAGCATTTTATGAAAAATATGGTTTCTTGCAGATAGGAAGATATTATCATACAGAAAGTAACAATGATATATTAAGACTGCACTACAAGGACTGAAAAGCCTGCGTACAACAGCGCATATAGCTTATGGCTGGGGTTTTAGTTATTTCTGAGAGTTCGTTCTTTTAATTAACTTAGTATCTGTAAGGAAAAATACCGCTCCGAAATCCGCCACAAGCCATATACGCGTGCCGTTAGCGGTAAATTTAGCTCGTATAATAAAATAACAAACATGGAATAATAACATCAAAATTACCGATCAATCCTTCGGAAATTCACTGAAAATTATTTATTATATGCAATATTTACAATCATATATATAAAATATTAATCCATGCAAAGTACCATTAAAATAATAGTAGTATTTCTATTTATCGCTTTCAGCTTTGGCTGTAGCACCCTAATTAAAGACAGTAAAATTCGAAACAATATTTTTGATGCCAGTTCCATTCAGGAAAACGGTGTTGAAATTTTATCCGGACATTCGGCAACACCGAACAAGGGTGTACTTGATACTTTTTTGGTAACACTGCCGGAGTATGAATCGGTTGTATATATTAGTACTATCGGGCGCGAAAAAATATTGGATGGAATGAACCGCGTTTTCTCGTGGGCGGCCAACGATTTAAAAACCATTGTGAGTGATGGCTTTAACCCGGATCCTATTGCAGGAGTGCCTTCTCGTAATGGCTTACTTGCACTGTTTAAACTCAAAAACGATGAATACCTGTTGTTACAGGGCATTGCCAGCCCAATAGCTATGTCGTATCTTGTGATTGCTGACGATGGGAAATTACATATCAATCTGGCAACGTTTGGCGTAGACGCTGTTTCGGGCGATGTCCCCCTGATATCTTATGCACGTGGCACCAATGTGTACGATGTATTTCAGCAGGCCTGGGAAAATGCCATAAACTCCGAAGCACTTAAAGATCGCACTGCTATGCGTCATGAAAAGGAATATCCCGAAATATTTAAATACCTTGGATGGTGCAGTTGGGAACAATATCGCCGTTTCATTACAAGCGACCAGATGGTTGATGCCATGCAGAAAATTGAAAAAAGCCCCTTGCCCATACGTTGGGTATTGGTTGACAATGGGCACCAGCATCAGTATAAATCGGGTCAAGGACCAAATGGTGAAGGAATGAACGACAGCCGTATCCTATCTTTTAAAACAAACCCTGAGACCTTTCCGAACGGTTTTTTACCCATGATGAACGAAAAATCGGATAAAATTAAATGGACAGGAATTTGGCACACCATGAATGCCCACTGGCAAGGCTTACATCCCGAACATGAAATTCGTGAGTTGGATTCTCACCTTGTGAAAATAACCAAAAAAAATAATGACAAGCCTTTTGAGGTAATGATGCCTAAAGGCGATTCGGTGTCTTCCCGCATTTTTTATAGTGCGTTAATTGGTTCAGCTAAAAAACATGGCTTCGATTTTATAAAAATTGATAACCAGAATCGACAATTGGCATTTTACCAAGGCATGTCGAATCCTGTGGAAATCGTATCGCAACATGCACAATCACTTGAAAGTGCTGCACTAGAACTTTCAAACGGTTTAATGAATTGTTTTTGTCTTGATTTATTAAGTCTGATGAATACCAAATACAGTGCTTCCTCGCGCGTAAGTGTCGACTACTTATTGAATAATGAAGCAAAAGCAAAATCGCACCTTTTGCAGTCATACCAAAACACACTTTGGATGGGACAAGCCGTTTGGCCCGATCACGATATGTTCCACTCAAGCGACAAATTTTGCGGACGTATGATGGCCGTAAGTAAAGCCATGTCTGGTGCACCAATTTATCTGTCTGATGCCCCCGTTGATTTCCAAGACAATTTAGTTATGCCATTGTGTTATTCCGATGGAGAATTGTTACGCCCCTTAGCTCCTGCCATTCCTTTATCGGAATCAGTTATGTTGTCGGCTTTAACAACTCCGCAGGCATACCGGGTAGTAGCACCTTTACAACATGGTGCAGCGGCATTCGTAGCCTACAACCTTATGCATCCGTCACCAGCAGAGACTGTAACAACCGCTTTCACGGTAAAAGATTACGAAGCAGCCGGCGAATTTATTCAGCCCAAAGTTGTATCGTGGAAAGCACCTGATGAGGGATTAGTATACTACGATTGGTACGAGCAAAAAGGAGGAAAACTGGAAAACGAATACAAGTTTTATTTAATCGGCTTTGCTGATAAACTGGTTCAGCTTTCACCTGTTAAAAATGGTTGGTCTGTTATTGGAAACCCTAATAAGTATTTATCGGCAAATACTGTCAAATCAATTGAATACGCTGATAATGAATTGAAAATTGTGATGGTTGAATCGGGCGAACTGGTTGTTTATAACCCATCGCCGATAAGTTGCTCCTCATCCAAAAAAATCGAAAACATGGGTAACGGTTTATGGAAGCTCTATTTGCCTGATGCTCAGAAAAAATGTGAGGTTGTTATTACATTAAAAGACTAAAGAATTTCTTGAAAAAATCTGCCGCTGACACGCGGTATAGTTAATTGCCGGAGCAGTGCGTATTCGAGCGGCACAGCTCGTATTAAAAGTAGTTGTAACTTGATACGGAAGTGCTTCGAAATCGGCAACTAACCCTACCACCGGGCCGTTATGCTTAAATGACAGCAAGTTACATAACAGTTTCTGCTTTGACTGAAAGCAGCTAAACATTACTCCTCGAATATAGATTATCTTTAATTGAATTAGAAATTTTTGTAAACAGCTAAAATCATTGGACATAGCATTAATATAAATTACATCCATGTACACAAGATTTTTTATAATTCTGGCTTTTGCTTATTTATATGGATTCTTTGAGTTCTATATGAATATGAGACTAAAAAAGAAGAGTAGCATTGTCAAATCCAGCGACAAAGGAAGCATTCGCTTTCTATTTACATTAATTCAGATTGGCTGCCTGCTTTCTTTCGGTATCGGCGCAACAAAAACAGGTAAGATTGATGATTGGAATACCTTCATTATCGTTGGAGCATTATTGATATTACTAGGATTTCTAATAAGAATAAGCTCAATCATGACTCTTAAGCGGCAATACACATATACTGTGACAAGGATCGAGAATCATGCGTTAATTGAATCAGGACTATATAAAGCCATCAGGCATCCCGGATATCTGGGACTGGTAATCATTTTTCTGGGGATATCAACTGCCTTATCAAATTGGTTATCAATTATCTTGATGATCGTTCCGGTTATCATTGGAATTATGAATCGAATACGAGTTGAAGAAAGTTTTCTAATTGAGCAAATGGGCCAAAAATATACTGATTATCAAAAGCGGACAAAGAGGTTGATTCCAAAGATTTTTTAGCAAATAAGCAGTGGCAGCAATAGGCTAAAATTGATAGTCAAACAATTTTATCTTATTTGAGACAATTACAAAATGACTTCAAATAAATGCCTAAGCATAACACGGACGCTATAATTAATGGGCTCCCCGATAAATCGGGGCAAGTTGTCTAATCTGCCCTGGCTTCCGTCTGCGACGGACGTGTCCGCATACCGGCGGATCGGTCTACCACAGGGACGTTATGGCTAATTGTGTCCTGGCTTTTCACTATTATCAGATTTTTGTGATGCATGTATGCTAGTTTGAGCACTGCAAATTTCCATCAGGAAGGAAATAGCTAAAACAAATATTTTGTTTTTTATAATTAAAAATATTAAGTAGTTAATAAAATTAACTTAATTGATAAAAAAAGTCATTAAGGATTAATATATTTTTTAAGATCATTTACATAAGATTCAAATGCCTTAACTCCTTTATCAGTAATTGAGACAAAGGTTTTTGGATAATTGTTTTTAAATGTTTTCTCAACTTTAATATATCCTGCTTCCTGCAGATTCTTTATCTGTATACTGATATTACCTGAAGCGGCCTTTGTTTCCTCTTTAATATGCGTAAACTCAACTTTCTCGGAGTTTATAAGCATGGATATGATCGCCAGCCGCAATTGCGAGTGTAAGAGAGGATCTAAATCGTTGTACATGGCCCTATTCTTTTGCTGCCTTTAATAAATATCCGGGAATCAGATAACCGCAAATCAAAGCTGCACTGACAACCAATGCCAGGTATTCATTTGAAACAAAGGTTGCACCAATACTGAATATAAAAAATGACATACCTCCAATAGCCAAGGGTCTGAACTTAATAACCAGCCCGGTGGTTGTGGTTGCTATGCCTGCAACTAGCAACATCAGTGGTGGCGGGGCTATATCTAATTTAATACAGATAAATGTTGCAATAAAAAATGAAGGCGCGGTTACCCACCACAGATAATCAATAAACTTATCAATATGGCTGTGTACCTTCTTATCCCTATTCATTTTCCGGACCATAAAATACATGATTATGAATCCTATTAAAATAAACACAACCCAACTCCCAAGGATAGCATATCCCTTAAGTACCCACGGTTCCGTGCTGTGTACAAACTTCAGGATGATGAAATTTGTAATGCTGGTAAGTGTTAATATCCAGCCCCAAAGTAAAAAGACTTTTGAACTTTCCCTATAATTAATCTTAAAGTTTGCAATTGCTTTATTGATAATACTAAAGCTTTCTTCCGGTGTCAAGTCATTGTTTTCCATATTTCGAATTGTTAAATAATTTATATAGGCACAAATATAAACAAGTTAATATAATTAACCAAATAATTTTACCATTATTTTAATATATTAGGTTAACTAACACTGTATCATGTTATTAAATTTCAGGAAAAAAATGAAAAAAAAGTCAACCAGCAATAACACGGACAATAATTCAAAAGCTCCCTGCTTGTGGCAGGAAAGGATCAGGTAACACGCCACCTAATAGTAAAATCTTAAAGAGGACAAATGACTTTTGCCTATCCCGGACTTAAGATTCTACCAATTTCAAGTTATCTTTACTTAACAAACTTTGCTATAATATGATTGATGCAGAAATCATTGACCTCACACCAGAGAATATTGCAGATTATGGTGTTTGTGGATACAATGACGTTGAAAAACATCTGGAGTTAAGAAGAAAGATTGACTGGTTTAAGGAGTATTATCCAAAGGGATTAAGAATAAAAGCAATAATATCAATAACAGGCGGATATCAGGGTATGATTGAGTATATCCCTGGTAAATATGCTCATCGGCCTGTTGACGCTGTGGGCTATATGTTTATCCATTGCATATTTGTTGGCTTCAAAACAGAATTCAAAGGGAAAGGTTATGCTTCATCTCTCATTGATTCTTGTCTTGAAGAGGCAAAGAGACTTAATATGTATGGTGTGGCAGTAGTTACCAGAAAAGGATCATTCATGGCAAACAAGGATATCTTCATTAAAAAGGGATTCGAGTCTGTTGATACAGCAAAACCAGATTTTGAATTATTAGTTTTAAAATTCGATAAAGCTGCAACTAATCCGAAGTTTAAAAACTTCTCGACTGATAAATACTATAAAGGTTTGACAATTATACGCTCCGCGCAATGTCCCTATTCGGTAAAAAACGTGGACTCAATACTCAAGACTGCAAGAAAGCTCAAAATAAAAGCTGACCTGATTGAAATTGAGGATTCCGAATCAGCTCAGCAAACTCCATCTGCTTTCGGGACTTTTTGCATAATTCATAATAAAGAGGTCATAAGCCATCACCCAATAAGTAACACAAGATTTGAAAATATAATGGCAAAAAGGCAGATTCAACCCTCCTGACATTGACCTTATAGACAAACCATTATCAAGACAAAGCAATTGCTACTACCACCTAACACGGACAGCTATGAAAAGCAGATTCTCCGGTTAGGCCAGGGAAATAAGATAGAATCTAAAGAATTCTTTAGAAATCCTATAAAATCACACTGCTGCACTGTCCGCCGCATTAATCTCAAAGTCCTTGTTACAGACAGAAATACATCAATCTGATATTTTCTGTTTATCTTACAAGAAAGAACCTTATCGTTACGTCATTCATGAATACATTCAAGCTGGCATTGCGTCACTTATTCCGAAAGGGAGAACATACTGTCACCCGCATTATTTCACTGGCTGCCGGACTAGCTTTTGGTATATTGCTTCTGGCCGAAGTATTATACTATTATAGTTATGATAGTTTTTATCCAGATGCCGGACGTATATATGTTGTTCATGAAAACTTCAGACCGGATAAGTCGTCGGAAGAGCTGATGAGCAACCCACGGGTCAGTGGTGCCATTGGTCCAGGTCTGAAAGATGAGGTGCCCGGCATTGAGGCAGCCAGCCGGCTAAACTCAATCGGCAAAAATGTATTTTATACAGAAGACCTCAAGAGCTATGAGGCTGAGGTCTCCCTGAGTGATGAATTTCTTTTTGATGTTCTCCCTCTCCCGATCGTAAACGGAAATCCGGATGAGATATTAAAAACACCCATGTCCTGCATGATCTCAACAAAAATTGCTGAAGCGATTGGAGGAGAGGTAATAGGGAAGGTGATCACATTAAGAGGATATCCTGACAAGAAACTGACTATTGCCGGGGTATTTAAAGAGTTGCCTGAAAATACCAATTATCATTATGATATTCTCATTTCGATGGTTTCAACAAAACACTTTACATGGGACGGAACAGAAAACTGGATGGGCAATGACCGGTACTATACCTGTGTAAAGCTGGAACAAGGCGTCAATCCTGAAAGTCTTGCTCCTGCTGTCCGTAAAATGCAGGAGATACACCAGGACATAGCGAGACTGGAAGAGGAACATGGAGGCATCGTTTTGAAATATTCCTTTTTACCCATCAGGAAAATTTATTCCGACAATGTAAAGGACATGATCATCATTCTCAGCACCATTGCGTTTGCGGTGCTCTTTGTTTCTCTCATGAACTATATTCTACTGACGCTGAGCGCACTTGTAAACAGGGCTAAATCATCAGCCATTCATAAAACCTTCGGTGCGCAGACAGAGAAGCTACAGCTAATGATATTTATCGAGACCTTAATACTTTTCATCATTTCCGTTACCGGAGCTGTTCTGATCATTTTTGCATTGAAACCAATGGTTGAATCACAGCTTCAGCACAGCATACAGGCAGTCCTGAATCCCTATGTTATCTGGCCACTGCTCTTTATAGTTGCTGTATTGGTCGTTATCACCGGATACTTCCCGGGACGGTTTTTTTCACGCATACCGGTTGCAACTGTTTTCAGGTCATACAAGCTGAAAAATAACAGATGGAACCTGGTTTTGCTGGCTATCCAGTTCATGGGCGCCTCATTCATTCTTACGCTGATGATCATTGTAACACTTCAGTTCAGCAGGATGAAGAATGCGGATCATGGCTACCTGACAAAGGGAGTATATTATGGATCGACAACCGGCATGGAAGGAAGCAAGATTTCTACCGTACTAAATGAATTAAGGGCGATGCCTGAAGTGGAGAGGGTTGGATTGGGTTTTGATTTACCCATGAATTTCCCATCGGGAAATAACGTGTTATCACCTGACGGACAGAGGGATCTGTTCAACGTAGCTGATTTTTACCAGGCTGATGAGAATTACCTCTCAATTTTAGGTATTAAAGTTTCAGCCGGGCAGGATTTCTCCCCGGAAAATAGTGATGTGAATGATGTTCTGATCAGTGAAAAGGGAGCAGAACTGCTGAAGATGAACAACGGATGGCCGGACGGGGTTATCGGGAAGCAACTTATAATAACCGAGCATGGATCAACAACAGTATGCGGTGTCTTCCCTGATTTCATTATTAATACAATCACATTTCCTGACACAAGGCCATCGGTGTTTTTTTATCTGCCTGAAGAAAAATTTATACAATTAAAGGTCAAGCATCCTTCTGCATCATTCATCCTCCTTATGAAAGTCCATGAAGGGTCAGAAGCAGGCATAAAAAAGAAGATCACGGATATGATGAACCTGGGTATTCATCAGGAAGATGCTGCTGTCAGCAGCCTTGAAGAAGAGCTTCAGAATATGTATAACTCGGAAAAGAGATTTCGCAATGCATTGATGGCCGGGAATTCAGTCATTTTACTCATCATGGTTATCGGGTTAATGGGATATACAACAAACGAGGCCAACAGGCACCGGAAAGAACTGGCCATAAGAAAGATCAACGGTGCTACTATGACGGATATACTGCGGGTTTTTATCCTCGGGCTGGAATATATTGCCATTCCTTCTGTTCTTGCAGGTCTGACAGGGGCATGGTTTATTGTTAACAAATGGATGCAGAATTTTGCCGTAAAAGTACCGCTTCACTGGGGGCTTTTCGTTCTGTGCGGCCTTGCAATCCTGCTCTCAGTTGCAATGATTGCTGCTGTGAATTACTACAGGATAGCCAACAGGAATCCGGTCGAGGCATTAAGGTATGAGTAGTGGTATTAAGAAGTTGTTACGATATGGTTGAGGTGAACAATCCGGATGGCACTGTCAAGGACTGTTCTTTTTAGCCGGGCACTCCAAGTAAATCCGGATGGTTACCGGAATCGATGGCCCGGGATGCTAGATGAAAATGCATAATTTTGCCGTATAACTGGAATTCATCGGAGAGAAGAAAAGCAGCAATAAATTAATTCAAAATATGGACTCAGTCAGCCAAAAAATAGCAAAAATGACTTTCGCCTCGGTATATCCTATGTATTTAGCAAAAGTGGAGAAAAAAGGCAGAACAAAAGATGAACTGCACCAGGTCATTGAGTGGCTTACAGGTTTCGATGACAGTAAGCTGCAGGAGCTGATAAACGAAAAGGTCACATTTGAGACATTCTTCCAGCGTGCTACGATCAATCGCAATGTGCACCTCATTACCGGATTGATCTGCGGGTATCGCGTGGAGGAAATAGAGGATCCCCTGATGCAGAAGGTCAGATACCTCGACAAATTAGTCGATGAGCTGGCAAAAGGGAGGGCGATGGATAAGATTATGCGAAGCTGACGTGGGGATGACAATAAGAAAAATGACCAGCAGCCCGATTCCAATAAGTCAAAGTTTCCCCTCCTTAGTAAGGAGGGGTGTCCGCCAGCCGGCGGACGGGGAGGTCTGTTTCTGTTAAGGATTACTCACCCGCTTCGCGGGATCGTG
>JALOMO010000006.1 GCA_025455395.1 Bacteroidales bacterium | reverse complement strand
CGAAGGGATAGCTGCTGTCATGCCCGGATCATCTTCATCCTGTCCTCGCCGGTCTGGATGGCATGATGACCCTCTCTCTGTGCGGACACTTGCGCTGCCTTATTAGCTTTGAGCATTGCGTTTGTGTTGCTTTCTTCTTCAGGTTGTTACACCTGTTGAGGATTGCTCCTACAGACCGCCAGGATGGGAAAGCCTCTCAGCCTGCACCCGTGACGGACGCTTTAAGACCGTGATCTTTCAGCGTGAGACTCTGACGTCTGATGTAATTTCAGAGTGATAATTAAACCAATCGAAAGAACCTTCTTACCTCAGAGCGACCCTTTATCGCTCACATGGTTTTACAAATATAGAGCTTAATAGCTCCTTTGTCAAATTTTTTAAGCTAAATATTCCATAATTGAAGTAACAAAAAACGCACTGGTTTATTAACAGGTTTAAGGTATTGAATAATAGTATCTTAAAGTAAATAATACGGGGTTATTAACAACTGTTAATAACCCCGTATGTTGATACTCCTCAACTGTTTGTTATTCAAGCAATACCTTCTGGTTTTTAGGATACTTTACAGTATACGTAAGAATTATCTCCTTTGTTTCACGGGGTTCAACAGTTAATTCCCAGATGACTTCACCTGTTGCCGTATTATGGTTACCTCCGGAAAGCTCAACGGGCTCAACCACAATGCTGCTGTTCTGTGAAAGTGGTATCTGATCACGGAGTTTGACAGATGCCTTCTGACTCTTATTGTTCCTGATTGATATCAGAAAAGAGAGGGTCTCGACTTTATTGCTGCCTATCAGTTTGCTTGAGGTGAAATCGACTCTTCTGTCACGTTTGACAGTAATATTATTGTCGGCACCGAGAGAAACAGGGAGAGTATCGGTAAGTTCGGCAGTGTTTATGTATCCTTTTCCGGTGAATGTGTTGCTGAAATAGATATTCGACTCTCCGGGCAGAAAATTATATTTCTCCCATTCGGTTATGTACCCCATTAAGAAAGCTGATGAGGAGAGCTTGGGTGTGGCAGCATAGCTGTATGTGGCAGGTACTTCAAGCCTCTGAAGTTCAACTATCTCAGGCTTGCCATCAGCCAGAATGGTCTGAGGGATGTTCACATCAAAGCTGAAGCTGATGTTTGATTCACTTACAGTGACGGGCAACGGCGCACTTTCGGCTGCCATATACATATCGTCTGCTGCTTTGGCTTCCATTGTTGCAGGCCTTGACCTGGCTCCTCTGACAACCACAACTTCATTAAGCATCTCCTGATCCGGCTGATAGAAATTAATGAACCACGGATTCAGCAGTGGCAATGATCCTGCTGTCATTGGTGAAGCGTTTGAAAGACTTATTTTCACATCCTTCCAATCAGTCCCGCTTTGCTGCCAGATACCTGCACGGTATATTACCGAAGCGGGAGAGGTGATATCACTGACCCTGATGTCATACGACGGATACCATCCTGCATTCATTACGATATAGGATAAGATGAGCTTTGCATTTACAGCTTTTGTCCCTGTCACGGTAATCACTATCTCTCCTGTCGGGAGCTTCGACTTGTCGGACATGGAAGACAGCTGGTTCTCGAGTTGCTGCTTCTCCTTTTCATACTCCCTGATTGTTCTCCTCTTCTTAAGAACAGCTGTTTTTACAGATTCGGTGTTTGTGGTATAAATATCAAGAAGTGCCTTCAACTGCTCAGGAGTGATCGTCGATTTGTTCGTCACAACATCATAGTTTGCTTTCAGGAAGAGCTCCTTTTCAATAAGCACTTCGACGGCGGTCTTCTCATCCTCAATCTTAACTGTCAGAGCTTCGATCTTTTCACGGAGAGCAGCTATTTCGGATGACTCTGCAGGATTTGCAAGATAGTTGTTACGGTGACTGACTCCTGTTATCATAAAATCACCTTCACCCCTTACCTGTATGCTGTTTGGATCAATATAAGGTGAAAGACCTCCGGCGACAACATCAGTAGTACCCGGCTCCAGCGACAGTTTAAGATCACCTGATAACTGGGCTCCCTGCCTGAAAACAGTAACATGGCTCATGGCAGGTTCTATATACTTCTCCTGGGAAGAGAGCGTGGTTGCTGAAAGAGTAAGAGCAAAAAGGGTAATGAAGAGATATTTTTTCATTTCACTATTTTTTTATAAAGATATTAAAAAGTAAGCGTCTCTCCTCTGCCTGATAAAAAAGCCTGCTATCGTTAAACGATAAGGGAGGATCACCTTAAGTTATCCTCCCTTATTACCTGCATTCAAAACTCAAACCTAACCATTATAATCCCTGAGGATGCTCATCAGCTTCTGGCGTGCAAAGAAAATACGGCTCTTTACTGTGCCAAGCTTGAGGTTGAGCTCCTCTGCAATCTCTTCATATTTGAAACCTTCAAGGTGCATGCGAAAAGGATTACGATAATCTTCATGCAGACCATCAATCGCCTTAATAATTTCCTCTTCAGCATAAGACGACTCAGGGGAGATGCTTCCCTTGTCTGAGGGAAGATTAATGAAATAAAGCTCCTGTGTGCCGTCCATCATCGTGTTTTCCCTCATCTTCCTCCTGTAATTGTTGATGAAGGTGTTTTTCATTATCGTGAATACCCATGCCTTAAGATTAGTGGCATCCACAAACTTGTCCTGATTCTGTATTGCTTTCAGAAACGTATCCTGGACAAGATCAAGCGCGTTGTCGCGGTCGAGTGTCAGACTTAGGGCATACTTCTGAAGATTGCCCTTCAGACTTATTATACTTGATGTGAACTCCTGTGCAGTCATATCTCAACAATTTTGATTGTTTGTTGACACAAAGTTAAACGAATAAATTAAGATATCCAAATCCGAATATCCTTAAATATACCTTGATGAGGGCTTATTGATACTCCTTCTAAATATTAAGTAACAGATAAAGAGATATGTAGATCATATTTGTCTAAATTGACGGATCATTGAATTTTAACTGAATTGTAACATATTTATCAGTATTTATTAAACATTCAGGATAGCAATACGGGATTTTTTACTCTCATGGTACTTTAATATCTTTACAAAAAACATATTATGGAGGTTAAAGATATATGCAGCTGTAAAACAGCATTTTACAATAATGATGTTGAGGGTAATCCCAGGGCTCTCATCCTTCTTGTACACGGACTTGGCGAACACGCCGGCAGGTACAAGGCCTGGGCTGAAAGATTCAATAAATCAGGTATCTCATTCAGGTCTTTTGACCTGCCAGGTCATGGACAATCGGATGGAAGGCGAGGGGTATTACCGCCTTTTGAGAAGGTATATGATTTGATTGATTCAATAATTGATGGAATCACTGCCGACCTTGATGGTGTTCCGTTTTTCCTGTACGGCCACAGCCTGGGAGGGGGACTGGTTCTTAATTATATTATCCGGAGAAAACCCTCACTTAGAGGTGCTATAGTTACCTCACCCTGGATCAGGCTTGCTGAAGAACCTCCAAGGATAAAAGTGTTACTTGCTTCCGTGGCAAAAAAAGTAATGCCGGGCATGACACAGCCATCAGGATTGAATGTTAACAACCTGTCACATGATAAGGATGTTGTTGCGTTATACAAGAACGATCCTCTTGTACATGGGATGATATCTGCCGGACTATTTGCCTCAATGACTGACGCTGCCACGGAGACGCTTGCACGGGCTTCTGAGATCAGTTGCCCTCTTCTGCTGGCACATGGCAGGGATGACATGATCTGTTCGCCATCAGGTTCCGTGGAAGTTGCCGGATCAGCACCGTTGGCAACCCTGAAACTGTGGGATGGCGGATATCATGAGCTCCATAATGACCTGATGAAGGAGGAACATTTTGAATTCATCACTGAATGGATTGACACATTGTTATAAGTATTGTATGGAACTTCGAACAGAGGTCTCCCTTCCCGCTTCGACTGAGAAGATCAATTACCGGACGCCGGTTATGTTCATTGGCTCATGTTTCGCTAATGAGATTGGTTACAGGATGGCATCAGGGAAGATGGATGTTATGACAAATCCGCACGGAACCCTTTTTAATCCTTTTTCGGTTGCAGGGGCTATCGACAGGTTTATCGCCGCCCACACCTATACTGAAAATGACATTTACCTTCATGATAACCGGTACATGAGTCTTGATCATCATACTGCTTTTTCATCCTACGACCGCGATATACTCAGGGAGAGGCTTAACAGCGTCAGTGTGAATTCCTCAGGATTTCTCCGCCGGGCATCATTTCTCTTTGTTACATTCGGAACCTCATACGTATTCACTCTTAAAGAAAGCGGCGCAGTTGTTGCCAATTGCCACAAGCTTCCATCTTCGCTCTTCAACCGCAGCCTTGCTTCCAGTTCAGAGATTACTGACAGGTGGAGTGAAACACTTGACCGGCTTGCACAGACAAACCCTGGTCTGAAGGTGTGGTTTACTGTCAGCCCTGTCCGTCATCTCAGTGATGGTGCTCATGCCAACCAGGTTAGCAAGGCTAATCTGCTACTGGCAGTTGAGGAACTTGTGAAACATCCTGCAGTATCGGGTTATTTTCCTGCATATGAGATATTCATGGATGACCTTCGCGATTACAGGTTCTATGCCGCAGATATGGTACATCCCTCTGAGACGGCAATTGACTATGTCTGGGAAAGATTCACCTCCGTTTTCATTGAGAGCCCTGTGCTTCGGGTGTGGAACGAGGCTGCCAGAATTACCAGGGCTATGGCTCACCGGTTGACGGGAGGAAAGGAAGAAAAGTCTCCTTTCGCATCTGCTATGCTGGGCAGGATTGCAGAGCTGAAAGAGAAGGCTCCTTACATTGACCTGACAGCAGAGGAATCGTATTTCAGAGATCTGTTCTGATTATTTATATATTTTTTGAACAAATCATTTTCTTCCTTGTTTTTGTTTCATAGATACTAAACAGATATGAAAGTCAACATACTTATTTTAGCATTTGTTTTATCGCTGGCTGATCTTTCAGCACAGTCAGAGGGAGGCGTTATCAGAGGGAAGGTTGTTGATGCGACGACCAATGAACCTGTGCCCTTTGCCAGCGTTGTTATATGGAACACGACCATCGGAGCCATGACCGACTTCGACGGCAACTTTCTCTTCACCGGTATTAAACCAGGATTTGCAGAGGTAAGGGTTTCATCGGTGGGATATAATGCATATATCTCAGAGGCGGTTATGGTGACAAATACCAATGAAGTCAATCTTACGATTCCTCTTGAGACAACGGTTGTTGGTATATCAGATGTAGTGATCAAAGCATCGCCATTCCGAAAGAAGATAGAGAGCCCACTTTCGTCAAGGATAATAAGTATCGAGGAGATTGAACTGAATCCTGGCGGTAACCGCGATATATCAAAGGTGATACAATCGTTTCCCGGTGTCGCTTCAACGCCCGCCTTCAGGAATGATGTAATTGTAAGAGGTGGTGGCCCGAACGAGAACAGGTTTTTCATTGATAATGTCGAAATACCCTACCTCAATCATTTTTCAACGCAGGGAGCATCCGGTGGTCCGGTCGGCATAATAAATGTCGATTTTGTCAGATCGGTTGACTTTATGTCAGGTGCCTTTCCCGCCACAAGAGGTAACGCGCTCAGTTCAGTCATGAATTTCAGCATGATTGACGGAAATCGTGAAAAGAGGTCTCTCAGGGCAACCATTGGTGCTTCTGATCTGGGCCTGACATATAACGGACCGGCAGGGGAGAAGGGATCACTGATAGTCTCTGCAAGGCGATCGTATCTTCAGTTCCTCTTCGGGGCGTTGGGCCTGCCTTTTCTTCCCACCTACAATGACTTTCAGTTTAAATACAAGGTAAGCTTTGATCAGAAGAATGAGCTGACCATTCTTGGTATCGGAGCATTTGATAATTCTCGTCTGAACCTTGAAGCCAATGAGACCGAAACCCAACGTTATCTGCTGGGTTTTCTTCCCGAACAGCAGCAATACAGCTATACTTTCGGGGCTGTATACAGGCACTTCAGATCTAATGGATCTGACATGGTGGTTTTTAGTCGTAACTATCTTAACAACAAGGAGATAAAATATCAGGACAATATTGAGTCAGACGCAAATAAGCTTTTTGATTATGCAAGCGGTGAAGGTGATGTTAAACTGAGATATGAAGGCACCAGGGTCTATCCGAGCACACTGAGGGTCAGCTTCGGTGCCGGGTCAGAGATGTCAAGGTACCGGAATGACACCTACAGGCAGTTTTTTGCTGATGATGCAGTTCAGACAGAGCTTTATGAAAGCGACCTGCTTTTCTTCAAATTCTCGGCTTTTGGCCAGGTAAGCAAGTCATTTATGGAGGAGAAGCTCCGATTGTCACTGGGGCTCCGCACGGATGCCAACTCATATTCAACTGAAATGGCAAATCCTTTTACACAGCTGTCACCCCGCTTATCACTCTCCTATTCGCTCACGCAGGCTCTAAGCCTCAATTTCAGCACAGGCAGATATTATCAGCTTCCTCCCTATACATCACTCGGATATAAGGACAGCGATGGCAATTTTGTAAATAAGGAAAACGGGATCAGGTATATTGCCGCCGACCATCTGACAGGAGGTATTGAACTGATACCTGATGAGAGACTGCAGTTTACATTAGAAGGGTTTTACAAGAGTTATTCTGACTACCCGTTCTCTGTCGCTGACCAGGTACCCCTCTCGACGAAGAGCGCCGGCTACGATGTCTTTGGGAACGAAGAGGTAGTTTCAACCTCTGAGGGTAGAGCTTATGGTATTGAACTAATGGGAAGGATAAGGGACTTCAAGGGTCTGAATATGGTTTTTGCCTACACCTTTGTCAGAAGTGAGTTCAGGGGCGCAGATGAAAGTTATATACCAACAGCCTGGGACAACAGGCATCTGTTGAGCGTTACAGCCACCAAGAGTCTTGGTGATACATGGGATATTGGCTTCAAGTGGAGATATGTTGGTGGCGCACCTTACACTCCATTCGACGAAGAAAAGTCGATGAACAAGGAAGCATGGGATGTTTCCGGAAGACCTTACCTCGACTATTCGAGTTATAATACGGAAAGGCTTAACGCATTCAACCAGCTTGATGTCAGGGTTGACAAACAATTCTATTTCCAGAAGTGGTCATTAATGTTGTACGCCGATATCCAGAACATTCTGAACTTCAAGGCTGATCAGCCTGACATTCTTGTTCCACTGGCAGATGACAGCGGGAATTATGTAACTGATCCGTCTGATCCTTCCAGGTATGTGCCCAACTATCTCCCTGCCGAGGGAGGTACCATATTGCCTACAATAGGTATAATAATTGAAATATAAAAGGAACAGCAATGAAGAACATTATAATCATTATCGCAGTAATTGCCTCTGCCTGCTCGTCTAAGCCATCATCATCAAATCTTGTGCAGAATAAGGAATTTGTTGATGTTGTAACAAATTCATCCGGATCAGGGCCTCTGGTGGAGCTGAAATTCTATGGCGGACCTTCGCTTTATTACCCTCTTATGGCTGTCTGGCTGGAAGATGAAGGAGGGAATTACATACAGACACTTTTTGTTCCCAGGTCAATAGCCACCGGAGTTTTCAAGTATGGTTCCAATGCTTCGGGTAAGTGGACAGAAGCGCCCAAGCGGGCACCACAAACACTTCCCTACTGGTCGCACAAGCGAGGAATAAAGGTTTCTGACGGGCTTTATATGCCTGACCAGGAGAATCCCGTCCCGGATGCTTACAGCGGGGCCACACCGACAACAAGTTTTACATTGACTGCACGTGCTGATGGAGCTTTGCCGTCGAAGTTCAGGGTTCTCTTCGAGATAAACCAGAACTGGGACTGGAATGAATACTGGACCAATGACAAATTCCCGGGAGATGTCAATTATCTCAATTCTGCGCAGCCTGCCCTGGTTTATGAAAGCACTGTAGAGAGCGGTAATCTTCAGAACCGATATATCATGAAACCGGTCGGACACAGTCATCCTTCAGGACAGACAGGTGAGCTTTTCACCGATCTGGGCACACTTACAACGGCACTGCAAATAGCCGATTCTATAGTAGTAAGAGTAAGGAAACAGTAAGGAGAATTTATTTTCAGAGCCTGTCTGCCCATGCTGCCATCTCGGCAGGAGTGGAAACGGCTTCTGTAGTTCCGTTATTCCAGGTGCAATTACTGTCATATCTGCCGGTGACAAGTATTTTTCGCAGTCTCAGTTCACGGTTAATATTATTGCAGAAGTCTTTTACTTCAGCCTCCGGTTCAACTGCCGGAAGGTTGATAGCCATGACAGTAAAGGGCCTGATTGAGTGTATTCCCTTTATTTCGTCACCTGAAAGAGTACCTTCGGTATAGACAACGTCAAAGCCTTTCATTTTTAGCAGGTACTTAAGAAAGATAAGATTGTTTTCAGCTTCATTATCCCCAAGGTTGACAACAGCGGCGCACTCTGTGATCAGAGGCGATCCAAGCTTCATATCTTCTGATATGATGAGTGTCCTGATAACATGCCTGATAAACTGTTCCTGGGGCCTGGAGAGGCAGTCAGTAAGCCAAAGGGCTTTTGCCTTCTGCATCAGCGGATGGAAGATCCTGATATATGATTCCCTCATTCCTTTGTCGGCAATAAAAGGGTTCAGCTTCTCCCTGAATTGTTCTTCACTGAAGCGAAGGGCAGACATAATAAGTTCACCCGGCTTGAATGAGTCGTCATCCTGCTCATCTCCTGAGCCGTACTTCATAACCTCCTTTAGCAGTTCATTGTCGCTGAGACTGGCTATTCTCGATATTTTTAATCCGTTTCTGTTAAGTATTGAAATGGTAATGAGTTTCTTTAGCTCCTCCTCTGTATAGTGCCTGATGTTCGAGTCGCTTCTTTCAGGTCTGAGAATCTCGTATCGCTTCTCCCACATCCTGATAGTGTGAGCCTTTATACCACAATAGTTCTCGAGGTCCTTTATGGAATAAGTCCGGTTCCCTGCATTCATCTCGCTCAATCTTACTAACTTAATTGATATAACAAAGAGAGAATGTAAAAGTTTAAAATATTCCCCTCGCAGGTGAATCTGCAAATAAAACATCTTTATGTCATTGTGTCAGGCTTTGTGGTAATCAGTTTTCCCATAATCCAAAAAAGTCGTAAATTCGCGTGGTTTAATATTAACCGATGAAAGAATTACTGGGAGTAAAGCAGAGGTTTGGGATCATAGGCAATAATGAGGGTCTGAACCGTGCACTTGATATTGCCGTGCAGGTGGCTCCCACAGACCTGTCTGTGTTCATTACGGGTGAGAGTGGTACTGGTAAGGAAGTATTTCCTCAGGTTATACATAGCTTCAGTCTGAGGAAGCATGGCCCATATATTGCTGTCAACTGCGGTGCCATTCCAGAGGGGACGATAGATTCTGAGCTTTTCGGTCATGAGAAAGGAGCCTTCACAGGGGCAACTGATAGCAGGAAAGGTTATTTCGAGGTGGCAGATGGTGGAACAATATTCCTCGATGAAGTGGCAGAATTACCGTTATCTACTCAGGTAAGACTGCTAAGGGTACTTGAGTCAGGCGAATTCATAAGGGTAGGATCATCAAAGGTGCAGAAGACTGACGTAAGAGTTATTGCAGCAACAAACATTGATATAATTTCGGCTGTTGGTTCAGGTAAGTTCCGCGAGGATCTCTTCTACAGGCTTAATACTGTTCCGGTGCGTGTGCCTCCCCTGAGGGAGCGGGGTGAAGATATTATTCTTCTGTTCCGGAAGTTCGCTGTTGATTTTGCGGAGCGTTACCGAATGCCGGCAATAAGGCCCGACAGCCAGGCGAGAGAGATGCTTTTAAATTACTACTGGCCGGGCAATGTCAGACAGCTTAAGAACATCACCGAGCAAATATCCGTTATTGAACAGGAAAGAGAAGTTACCGCGGTCATGCTGACACATTATCTTCCCGATTTCCAGAACGCGCGCCTTCCGGTGCCGGTAAAGCATAAAGATGACCAGGGGTTCGGCTCAGAGAGGGAGATCCTGTACAAGATACTCTTTGACATGAAAAGCGATATGCATGACCTTAAAAACCTTGTATACGAGATGATCAGCTCAGGCGGAGAGGTCGGCAACCTGACGGAGTCAGGGGTAAAGGCTGTTCGCAACCTGTTCAGCGACAGTCCTGTACGCAAAGAAGCCGTTGAGCAGGTAAGGCCGGTTACAATCAGTTTTGGCACTCCGCGTGAAAAGATGGGAATACAGGACACTGAGGAGGTGGTTGAAGAATCCCTTTCACTTACTGACAGGGAGAAGGAGCTGATAAAAAAGGCTCTTGAAAAAAACAATGGGAAGAGAAAACTGGCAGCAGCGGAACTGGGGATATCAGAGAGAACTCTGTACAGGAAAATAAAAGAGTATGACCTTGAAGGGTAAGTCAAATATAATTGTGCTGGTTGCATCTCTTGCATTATTGTTGCAAGGGTGCGGAGTAAAGATCAGCTACTCAACCACAGGGGCTTCAATATCAGCGGATGTCAAAACCCTCAGCGTGCAGGTTTTCCAGAACCGCGCGAGTCTTGTGCAGCCGGGGCTGAACCAGAAGCTGACAGATGCTCTTATTGATCAGTGCAGGGCCCAGACTAACCTGACAATTGTCTCTTCAGGTGGTGATGTAAGCTTTGAGGGGGATATAGCAGATTACAAGACACAGCCGCTTACTGTCAGCGGTAATGAACAGGCCGCAATGAACAGGTTTTCAATTACTGTCAGGGTTAAGTTTGTAAACAACGTTGAGCCTGATCTGAGCTTTGAGCAGCCCTTTACACGATACCTTGACTATAGCAGTTCTCAGAATCTTAGCGATGTTGAGGTGGCATTGGCAGAGGAGATAGTAAAGATGCTTATCGAGGATATCTTCAACAGGGCGTTTGTCAACTGGTAAATGCTGCTGATGAACAGGAATGAGTTCAACAGGTTTATTTCCGGAGGCGCACTTCCAGGCCCCGGTGATCTCGAAGGAATAAGGGAGCTGACCGACCTTTTTCCGTGGTTTCATGCTGCCCATCTTGTACTCCTGCGAGGACTGAAGGATAATTCCGATATCAGGTTTGAATCACAGCTCAGGTCATCGGCCCTCTCCGTTTCCGACAGGGAGGTTCTGTATCACTACCTCTTCATGCAGCCTGCTGAGGCAGAGGCAGAGGCAGAGGTTAAGGTTGAGGTCAAGGTTAAGGTTGAGGAAGAGGCTGAGGAAGAGGTTAAGGTTGAGGCTGAGGTTGAGGTAGAGGAAGAGGTTAAGGTTGAGGCTGAGGTTGAGGTAGAGGAAGAGGTTAAGGTTGAGGCTGAGGTTGAGGTAGAGGATGAGGTTGAGGTTGAGGAAGAGGTTAAGGTTGAGGCAGAAGTTAAGGCAGAGGGAGTTACTGAGGAGGTTGCAATACTGACGAGGGATGAGCTTATTGCTGACATCGAGTCAAGGCTTGCAGAACTGGCATCCGCAGCACCAGCTGTACTCGAACTCGATCACACTGCCTTCCATGAGCAGGAGCCAGAAAAACCGGCACAATTTGTTGAAACGGCTCACGAAGGAGAGGAACTGCTGGAACTTCTCGGTGATGAAGAACCGGTAGCACCGGAGCCGGAAGAGAAGCTATCTCCTGCTGACCTTATCGACAGGTTCATAATGACGAGTCCGCGTATCGAAAGGATCTCTTCCTCGACGGAACAACCTTTGAAAGATATGACAGAGACCGGCACGGAAGAACAGGGTACTTTCATAACTGAAACACTGGCAAGAATATATGTGAACCAGGGTTATTATTTCAAGGCAATAAATATTTATGAAAAGCTCTCTTTGAAATATCCGGAAAAAAGTGCTTACTTTGCGAGCCGTATTGAAAAGATCAAGGAATTAATAAAATAGGAAGACGATGGGTATTTATATTTTTGCTTCAGTGCTTGTGATAGTAGCATGCGTTCTGCAGGTCATGATTGTACTGGTTCAGAACTCCAAGGGGGGCGGGCTTGCATCAAACTTCACCTCAGCAGGTCAGTCAATGGGTGTCAGAAAGACAGCTGACTTTCTTGAGAAATCAACATGGACACTTGCTGCTGCAATACTTGTTCTCAGCCTGGTAGCCACAGCCTCAATTCCAAGAGGACAGGGCCAGGAAGAATCAGTGATCAGGTCATCAATCGAGAGGGCACAGGACCCGGATGCTATCCCAACACTACCGACTCCATTACCTCAGGAGACACCTCAGCCTGACGGTGAAAACGAATAAGATGACATATATAAAACAAAGAAGTGTCAGTTTGTCATGAACTGACACTTTTTTTTGGTCAGGACTCATTTGGCACAGATTATGAAAATCAAAGGCAGGAAAATATTGTTTAACTATAAAACTAATTAGAAATGGCACAATTGAAAGGAAAAGTGCTGGCAGGAAAAGTTCTCATCAAGCCCCAGGAGGCAGAAGAGAAGACAGCCAGCGGCATTATTATCCCTGATTCAGCGAAGGAAAAGCCCCGCGCAGGTACTGTGATTCTTGTTGGCGCAGCCAAAAAGGACGAAGAGATGGAGCTCAAGAAGGGTGATCTTGTTCTCTACGGTAAATACTCAGGTCAGGAACTGAATATAGACGGTACGGATTATCTCCTTCTGTCACAGTCTGATGTTCTTTATATTTCGTAACAACAATTAAACATTATAGCAATGGCAAAGGAAATAAAATTCAATATTGAAGCCCGCGCACTTCTGAAAGAGGGTGTTGACCAGATGGCAGATGCCGTAAAAGTAACCCTGGGCCCGAAAGGACGCAATGTAGTGCTTGAGAAGAAATTCGGAGCTCCTCAGATTACCAAGGATGGTGTTACAGTGGCAAAAGACATTGAGCTCTCAGATCCTTACAAGAATATGGGTGCACAGATGGTTAAAGAGGTTGCATCAAAGACCTCTGATACTGCCGGTGATGGTACTACTACCGCCACTGTTCTTGCACAGAGCATCATAAGTGTAGGTCTCAAGAACGTTACCGCAGGTGCAAACCCGATGGATCTTAAAAGAGGAATTGACAAGGCAGTTGCAGTAGTGGTTGAGAGTCTTAAGGCACAGTCACAGATGGTGGGTGATGATCTTAAGAAGATTGAGCAGGTGGCACGTATCTCTGCAAACAATGATGAAGAGATAGGCAAACTGATCGCTACCGCCATGGACAAGGTAAAGAAAGAGGGTGTTATAACTGTCGAGGAAGCCAAGGGTACTGAAACAAAGGTTGAGGTGGTTGAAGGTATGCAGTTTGACCGCGGTTACATATCAGCCTATTTTGTCACTAATCCTGACAAGATGGAAGTTGAGATGGAACATCCCTACATACTTATACATGACAAAAAGATCTCTTCTATGAAAGACCTTTTGCCAATTCTTGAGGAGACTGCCCGCAACGGCCGTCCGCTCATGATCATTGCAGAGGATGTCGAGGGTGAAGCACTTGCAACACTTGTTGTAAACCGTCTCAGGGGATCGCTGAAGGTATGTGCTGTCAAAGCTCCCGGCTTTGGTGACAGGAGGAAAGAGATGCTTGAGGACATAGCTATTCTTACAGGAGGTACTGTCATCTCTGAAGAGAGAGGCATGAAGCTTGAGAATGCAACGATGAATGACCTCGGAATTGCTGACAAGGTGACTGTCAACAAGGAAAACACTACAATAGTGAATGGCGCAGGTGAAAAATCAATGATTGATGCCCGCGTGAACCAGATCAAGCAGCAGATATCTGTTACCACTTCTGACTATGACAGGGAGAAGCTGCAGGAGAGACTTGCAAAATTGGCAGGCGGTGTGGCTGTTCTGTACATTGGTGCTGCATCTGAGGTTGAGATGAAGGAGAAGAAAGACCGCGTTGACGATGCACTTCATGCAACACGTGCTGCTATCGAAGAGGGTATTATCCCCGGTGGCGGTGTTGGTTATATTCGCGCCATTGCAAAGCTTGAAGGTCTCAAAGGAGAAAATGATGACCAGACCACAGGTATTGAGATTGTCAAGAGAGCAATCGAGGAGCCTCTGCGCCAGATAGTTATCAATGCAGGCAAGGAGGGCGCCGTTATTGTGCAGAAAGTACGTGAGGGTAAGGATGACTACGGTTACAATGCCCAGACTGACAAATATGAGCATCTGTATAAGACAGGCGTCATTGATCCTGCAAAGGTTGCAAGGATAGCACTTGAGAATGCAGCTTCAATAGCCGGAATGTTCCTTACAACCGAAGCAGTTGTTGTTGAGGAGAAGGAAGAGCATCCGATGCCGAATCCGGGAATGGGTGGCGGTGGGATGCCTGGCATGATGTAAAATTGCACCTTTATATATTATTAAGCTGCCCCGCTAACGGGGCAGCTTTTTTTACCCCCAACCCTGCCCTTCGCCCAAACGGGGGAAGGATTCACTCCTCCTCTTCCTGCCCGGGGAGAGGAGGCCGGAAGAAGAGGGGCTGCCTCGTAGTTGTCAGAAGAGTGCATTCAATCGGAGATATTTTGTTTCCAGTTTCAATTTAATCTCTCATCTTTGTCTATCTGAAATTTCCGATGAAGGATCCCCATCAGGTTAGAGACCTTGAGCATGCGAAGATAGGAAAGCTTATGTGGAGCTATTTCCTTCCTGCATTTGCCGGCATGCTGGCTAACTCTCTTTATAACATCGTTGACCGGATCTACATCGGGCAAGGTGTTGATGCTCTTGCCATTGCTGGCCTCAGTGTAGTATTTCCACTCATGATCGTCATAATGGCATTCGGGATGCTGGTCGGCATGGGCTCAGCAGTACGCATATCACTCAGCCTTGGAGAGAAGGAATATGACAGGGCAAACCGGATACTTGGCAACGCACTGTTTCTGTCACTGACCATAGGGTTCGCACTGATGATTATCGGTTTCCTGGTCCGTGACCGTATCCTACTGATATTCGGTGCCGGTCCTGAGACATTACGCTACGCATCTGAATATTTCAATATTATCCTCGTAGGAATTCCATTTGCAATGGCGGGGTACTCACTAAACAACATTATCAGGGCCGAGGGAAACCCTAAAACTTCAATGATCTCAATTATGATCAGCGCCGGTGTGAATATTATACTTGACCCTATACTCATTTTCGGATTTGATATGGGAGTCAAGGGGGCAGCCTATGCAACCATCTTCTCTCAGTTGGTTTTGTTTGTATGGGTGCTGTTTCACTTCCGCGGCAAAAAGTGTGTAGCCAGGCTCGTCACACCATATATCAGACCTGACCCATATATCATTAAATATATCATCTCAATTGGTTTTGCACCATTTTCAATGCATGCTGCTGCAAGTGTGGTGACGGCGATCATGAACAGCCAGTTTATCAAGTACGGGGGTGACATTGCAGTTGGTGCAATAGGGATTGTAAACAGCGTAACAATTATGCTGGTAATGACCATCATTTCTATCAACATGGCCATCCAGCCGATCGTGGGGTTCAACTATGGGGCGGGGCTTTACTGCCGGGTAAAGGAGGCCGTCATGCTTGCCATAAAGTATGCAACGATTATTGCCACAGGAGGCTGGCTTATATGCATGCTCATTCCGGGCGCGGTCATAAGCGTTTTCAATGCTGACAATATGGAACTAAGAGAGGCAGGCATCATGGGTCTGCGTATATATTGTGCGGTATTACCTGTTGTAGGGTACCAGATAATCGCCTCAAGCTATTTCCAGGCCATCGGCAAGGCAAAACTTGCCACGATGCTTTCAATGCTCCGGCAGATAATCGTCTTACTGCCGTTGATAATCATCCTGCCTAACTTCCTTGGATTGGAGGGTGTATGGATTGCAAATCCTGTCTCTGACATTATTGCAGCAGTTGTCTCATTCATCTTTTTCCGCCGTGAGTTTAAAAAGCTTATATGTGAGACTCCTTTAGAAGAGCCTGCCACTGAGACTCTCTCCGTCCCGGCAGCGACCTACTGACCTTTTCCATTCTTTTTTCTTACTGCTCTGAGGAAGAGTGCAAGCACTACTGCAGCACCTGCCAGTGCAACGGCAACAGAGACCTTTTGCGGCAGTGCCAGCCCGCCACCGGAGTGTGGTGCAACGAGGATATAGGTGATGCATACAACTGTTAGAAAGAGAGCCGGAAGAGAGAGATACCAGTGTCGTTTGCCGCTGATGGCAAGATACATAGCAATTGTCCAGCAGGTGACGGCAGCCAGGGCCTGGTTTGAGATGCCCACGAATTTCCAGATCTTTGCGAACTCATCCTTCATAATAAAGGTAAGCAGGAATGCCACTGTGAACAGAGGTGCTACAATCAGAATTCTCGGTAGCATCTTTTTCTGAGGTATGTTCAGCATATCTGCAATTGTCAGGCGTGCACTCCGGAAAGCGGTGTCACCTGATGTCACGGGGCAGGCAACAACACCGATGACTGCAATTACCGCACCTGCTTTTCCGAGCCATGACCTGCAAATCTCATTAACAAGCCATGCCGGGTCAGGCTTCACAGCCGGGTTTTCTGCCAACGGATGTGTGAAAGCATAATTGAGTCCATGGACATCACCCATATAATTCATTGCGGCAGTTGCCCAAACGATGGCAACGATGCCCTCGGCAACCATGGCTCCGTAGAAGATCTGTCTTCCCTGCTTCTCTGACCGTATGCATCTTGCCATCAGAGGTGACTGGGTGCCATGGAAACCGGATATGGCGCCACATGATACCACGATAAAGAGGAACGGGAACAGAGAGTTGGTGTTGGCATCAGGCTGAAAATTCCTTAGTGTTGCAGGTGTAAGCTCCATTAGAGTAAGCGATCCGCCGGCCCATTTGATGATTATGGAACCAAATATGCCTATGGCCATGAAGAAGAGGGCTGCGCCGAAAAAGGGATATAGATACCCGATGATTTTATCAATAGGGAGCAATGTTGCAAGGATATAGTACAAAAAGATAAGTCCCAGCCAGAAGGGGAGGCTGAAGCCGGTCATAGTGAACATCAGTTTGGCCGGTCCGCTGACAAAGGCTACACCGACAAAGATGAGCAGGAGCAGGGTGAATATCCTCATGACGGTCCTGATATTCTTACCCAGGTATGTTCCGACCATCTCGGGAAGACTGGCGCCATCATGACGTACTGAAAGCATGCCAGAGAAATAGTCATGTGTTGCTCCCATGAAAATGCATCCGAGCACAATCCATATGTATGCCACCGGACCGTACATTGCGCCCAATATAGCGCCAAAAATGGGACCAAGACCTGCTATGTTGAGAAACTGTATCATAAAGACACGCCAGCCTTTCATGGGCACATAGTCTATTCCGTCTCTTTTTGAGTATGCAGGTGTTGTACGCGAGGCATCTGTGCCGAACAGTCTCTCGGTAAACCGGCCATAAACAAGGTATCCGATGATAAGCAGTGACACAGAAACAGCGAGTGTGATCATAGTGCAGTATTTACAACAGCTAAAATAAATAAAAATCAGTTAGCGAGCCATTGGCCTGCCGCACCAACAAACTAAGGGTCAAATTGTATATATTTGCACCTGAATTGAACCGGCCAGGACAGATGGATAACATTCGCAATTTCTGTATTATAGCACATATTGATCATGGCAAGAGCACACTTGCCGACAGGCTTCTGGAGCGGACACACACAATTGATGCCCGTGAGTTCCAGGACCAGGTTCTTGATGACATGGATCTTGAGAGGGAGAGAGGCATTACGATAAAGAGTCATGCAATTCAGATGGATTATGAGCGGGATGGGAAGAAGTACTATCTTAACCTGATTGACACGCCCGGGCATGTTGACTTTTCGTATGAAGTATCACGATCTATTGCGGCATGCGAGGGGGCTCTTCTTGTCGTTGATGCCACACAGGGGATACAGGCACAGACAATCTCTAACTTGTATATGGCTATTGAGCATGGCCTTGAAATAATCCCGGTACTGAACAAGATGGACTCGCTGAGCGCGATGCCTGAAGAAGTTAAAGATCAGATAGTTGATCTTATTGGGTGTAACCGCAATGATATAATTGAGGCAAGTGCACGGACAGGTATGGGTGTTGACCGCATCATGGAAGAGATTATCACAAAGATTCCTCACCCGAAGGGTGATACTGAAGCTCCGTTGCAGGCGCTGATATTTGACTCGGTCTTTAACTCATTCAGGGGTATTATAGCCTATTTCAAGATCGCCAACGGAACTGTTCGTACCCATGACATGGTGAAATTTGTCAATACCGGAAGTGAGTATGATGCTGATGAAATAGGGGTGTTGAAGATCAAGAGAGAGCCGCGCAGCGTACTCAGTGCAGGTGATGTAGGGTATATAATTTCAGGAATAAAGAACTCAGCCGAAGTAAAGGTTGGAGATACGATCACGCATGTTGCCCGCCCCTGCCAGGCAGCCATTTCAGGCTTTGCTGATGTCAAACCCATGGTTTTTGCCGGCATCTATCCGGTTGATGCAGATGATTATGAAGATCTGCGGGCCTCCATTGAGAAGCTTCAGCTTAATGATGCCTCCCTCACCTTCGTGCCTGAATCGTCCGCTGCCCTGGGCTTCGGGTTCCGCTGCGGCTTTCTGGGGCTGTTGCATATGGAGATAATACAGGAACGACTTGACAGGGAGTTTGATATGGACGTAATAACAACAGTGCCCAACGTCTCTTTCAGGGTTCTTACAACCAAAGGTGAACTGATTGATGTTCATAATCCTTCAGGCATGCCCCCGGCTACAACCATTGACGAAATTGAAGAGCCATATATCCACGCACAGATAATATCGAAATCGGAGTATCTCGGATCAATACTAAAACTTTGCATTGACAAGAGAGGTACGTTGAAGAATCAGATCTATCTGACAAGCGACAGGGTTGAGGTTACATTTGACATGCCGCTCTCAGAGATTGTATTTGATTTCTATGACAAGCTGAAGAGCATCTCAAAGGGATATGCCTCGTTTGATTACCACATAACTGACTACAAGAAAGCCGACCTCGTCAGACTTGATATACTTCTCAACGGGGAGATGGTTGATGCCCTTTCAACACTTATTTACCGGGGTAATGCCTATGACTTCGGCAGGAGAATGTGTGAAAAGTTACGCGAACTGATACCAAGGCAGCAGTTCGATATAGCCATACAGGCGGCGATAGGGGCAAAGGTGATTGCACGTGAGACTGTTAAGGCTGTGCGGAAGGATGTAACAGCCAAGTGTTATGGTGGTGACATTACCCGAAAACGCAAGCTTCTTGAGAAACAGAAGAAGGGCAAGAAGCGCATGAGGCAGGTGGGGAATGTAGAGGTCCCGCAACAGGCTTTCCTGGCAGTGCTTAAGCTCGACTAACTCATGAAAATAGTCAAGGGGTATTGTAAATTAAGAAAACTTATTAACTTAGCGGTGTGTTGGGATTTGACTGGGGAATAAAATCCAACTCAAAGACCCTGAAACTAACCTAAACTCGTACCCCGCAAGAGATTCTCATGCGGGGTATTTTTTTTAGTAAAGTAGCTTGTATCCCCTGCCGTGAATGTTGAGTATCTCAACTGCCGGGTCTTTCTTCAGATACTTTCGCAGCTTGGTGATATATACATCCATACTTCTGGCATTGAAGTAGTTATCATCAATCCATATTGCTTTCAGTGCAAAATTGCGTTCCAGTATTTCATTCCGGTGCCTGCAAAGCAGTTCAAGTAATTCTGACTCCTTGGTAGTGAGCTTTTGGGTTTCCCCTTTATGTATAAGAGTCTGCCTTGACACGTCAAAAATGAACTCTCCGATCATGTACTGTTCCTGAGAGGCCTCAGGTTCTCTTTTTGCTGAGCGCCGCAGGATAGCTTCGATGCGGTAAACCAGCTCTTCCATTGAGAATGGTTTGGTGATGTAATCATCAGCACCTGACCTGAACCCTTCGATTACGTCCTCCTTCAGGGTTTTGGCAGTCAGAAAGATTACGGGGATACCCGGTTCGATTGCCCTTATCTCCTTTGCAAGCGTGAAGCCGTCCATTTCAGGCATCATAACATCAAGAAGGCACAATCCAAATTTTTCCTTTCGGAAGAGTTTCATGGCCTGGGCACCGTCAATAGCAAGTACTGGCTCATATTCTTTGAGCGCAAGGTAATTCTGAAGGAGCATTCCCAGGTTGGGGTCATCCTCTGCTAACAATATCCGTACTCTTTTCATCTCTGCTGGTCTTTGGGAAGGTGAATGATTATTCTGGTTCCTTTGTTGAGATGGCTCTCAGCCTTAATTGCCCCGTGATGTTCGTCAACTATTTTCTTAACATAACTGAGACCCAGGCCAAAGCCTTTGATATTGTGCATATTGCCTGACGGTACCCTGTAGAACTTATCAAAGATATGTCTCAGATGGTCACGCGGTATTCCAATGCCGTTGTCGGAGACGGTTATGGTTATCCCTTTTTGAGTCATGCCAGTGGTGATCTTTATTTCTGGTCTGCCGGTAGTGTACTTGAGGGCGTTGTCAAGCAGGTTAATGAATACATTGAGAAAATTAGGTTCGTCGATTGTGACCATCGGGTCAGAGGCTTCGAGTGAAGTTGATATTTCCCCTCCCCGTCCGCTGACCTGAAGTTTAAAAGCCTCCACGGCCTTGAGAATAATTGCGTGAATATCATTGCGCTCCTTTTTTAGCTCGAGCTTTGCCTTCTCAAATATTGCAGTCTGAAGCACCCCCTCTACAAGCAATTTCAGCCTTGTGCTTTCATCATTAATAATTCCCGCCAGTCCGTATGTGTCTCTCGAGGCATCAGGGATCTTCTTATCAGCCAGCATCTGCGCGGCGAGTGAGATTGTGGCTATTGGAGTTTTGAGCTCGTGTGTCATGTTGTTGATGAAGTCGCTCCTGATCTCAGACAGTTTTTTCTGTCTGAAGATAACGATAAATGTACCGGTTGAAAGGAGTATGAGCAGCAGAACGATAACCATTGAGGCAAACGCCATGAAGGCGATCTGGCTGAATTTGTACTTTTCCTCATCGGGGAAGTAAATTGAGAGGATATTATTGCCCGGGACAGGGTCATTGGGAAAGAGTTGGCGGAGATATTTATTGGCGCCGGAACTCTCACTATAATCAGGTGTGCGATATATAGTTCCGCTGTAGTTGCTACGTACTGCAAATTCATATTCAAGATGAATCCCCACTGCATCGAGTGATCTTCTTAACACCTCATTGAGCTCATCTGAGGTGAAGCGGTCTCTCAGCGGCGGTGTCTCGTGTAGGATACGGCTTACAATATCTTCAATTGCAATCACCTTGCTGGTCATTCGTCGGGCTGCTCCGGCTGTGATGATCTGTGCAGCCGGCTCAGTATCATCAAGAAAAGGCTCCGACTGAATGCTGTCTGAGGGAATGAGATAAGTACGTCCTGCCCTGTTGATTACCACCGACCTGACTCCGGGGCTGAATCCATACTTTTCCAGCAGCCTTGTATCAGGTGAGAGTTCATCTGTCGATTCATCGGGTTCAGCAATATTACTTTGAGGGGGTGCCGGATTTATTTCATTGAGGATGCGATTATAGGTCTCTGCCCTTTCAAGTTCTGAAACGACTTCTTTCAGCGCCTCGTTTACGCCAAACCTGAATTCCTGATCTTCAGTGCTGACAACACTGTTTATCCACCTGACCTGGATGATGACAAGTGCCGAGATGGCAATAAAGAAAAAGACTGCCAGCAGTACTATAAACTCTCGCTTCATTGTATAGCAAATGTACTTTGTTTATTGCCTCAGCCCGGTTGTTTAACTTTAATTAACAACAGGGGATACGGAAACAGGCTACTTTAAACAATGACAAATAGACAGATAATCAAGAACATATAAAATCATAGCAAATTTTATTTTAACCAATGACTCTTAATGCGTAATGTTTGGCACGGAAATTGATATATACATAATGGAGTTTTTTTCATAGGTTAGGTTAGTTTTAGGGTTAACACAGAAGAGGAGGCGAGAAATTGCCTCCTCTTCCTTTTACTATTGCACCAGCAGGAGAATGTTTCGGTCTGTGATTTCCAGGCTGTTGAAAAGGAATACGGCCGTAACCTCTGGACATTTCCTGACTGATGACGCAAGTGACTCGGCATTATTCCTGTCAGCAATATCATGGATTACAAGCAGGTAGTCAATGTTCTTCAGCTTCCTGACAAGGATTTTCCCCCTGCTCTTGTTCGATACAAGTGATATCTTCAGCGGTGTGGTTATGAATCGTGACCATGTGCCTTCATTCTTGTCCTTTCCTTCAAATATATCATTCTGACTGTGCCGGAGGTCGATGGCAAGGTGCCTGTTAAGCATTACAGACAGGCGGTAGTCAGGTTCGGATGATACTATCCCCAGGAAAAAGAAATATGGATTACCGGAATCACTGATTGTGTGTCTCGTTATTTTTTCCTTTGCGCTCATACCTGCTCTGAAATTATTTTTTCCCAGCCGGCCATGGAAGCATTCTGTTCCGCCTCTTTCTTGGTTGTTCCCTCACCCTCAGCCACGATCGTGTCATTGATTTCAAGTCGTATTGTGAAAAGAGGTGATGAGTTTTCCTGAGGGGTAATCTCGCCGAGAATAAAATTCAGTTTAAACCTGTTCTTCTGGCAATATTCAAGGACGAGGCTCTTGTAGTCTGTCACAGATTCGAGAACCTCTTCCAGGTTAAGATGCTTTTTAAGCACTTTATTGATGAAGAAGTCGCGTGTAGGCTTGTATCCCTTATCGATAAAGAGTGCTCCGGTAAGTGCTTCGAGGGCGTTACCGTAAAGATTCGGTGGTATGATCCGTGAGGTAAGGTTGGAGACGATCAGCTTTTCAAGTCCCATTGAAATGCCCAGCTTGTTAAGTATTTCCCTGTTTACGATGCGGGCCCTGGTTTTGGTCATGAACCCTTCAGTGGCTTCAGGGTACAGGTGGAAGAGATATTCAGAGAGGATTGAATCAATAATTGCATCTCCGAGATATTCAAGGCGTTCATTGTTTATCCTTGTGCCATCGGGGAGCGTATATGACGCTGAGCGGTGAATAAATGCAGTCTCGTAGAGACGCAGATTTGCCGGGTGGAAGCTGAGTAAACACTTCAGGCGGGAGCGAAACTCCCGCCTGTCATGTATCTGAGGATCATTTTTTTTCCTGTGTAGCAGGAACACTACTTCTCGTATTTCCTTATCAGAACAGAGGCGTTATGCCCTCCGAAACCGAAGGTATTGCTCAGTGCCACCCTGACGGTTCTCTTCTGAGCCTTATTCAGAGTAAGGTTCAGGTTCTGGTCGATACCCGGATCAGGATTTTTAAAGTTTATTGTAGGAGGTACAACATCATCCACCACAGACATGACAGATGCAATTGCTTCCACGGCACCTGCAGCGCCCAGAAGATGGCCTGTCATTGACTTGGTGGCGCTGATATTCAGTTTATATGCATGCTCACCGAAGAGTGCAATAATAGCCTTTGTCTCGGCGATATCACCGAGAGGTGTTGCCGTGCCGTGTACATTTACATAGTCAACATCGGCAACTGTAAGACCTGCTTCTTCTATTGCCTGCTTCATCACGTTCAATGCACCCATGCCGTCGGGATGAGGTGCAGTGATATGATAGGCATCAGCTGTGAGGCCTGTCCCGATCACCTCGGCGTAGATCTTTGCACCTCTGGCTTTCGCATGCTCCAACTCCTCAAGGATTATTGCCCCGGCACCTTCACCTATCACGAAACCGTCCCTGGTCGCATCGAAAGGTCTTGATGCTGTTGCATACTCATCATTGTTGGTTGAGAGAGCCTGCATCGCATTGAAACCGCCAACACTAACAGGGTTTACTGACGCCTCCGATCCTCCTGTGATAAAAAGATCAGCTTTGCCAATACGGATATAATGAAAGGCATCAATGATGGCATTGGTTGAAGAGGCACAGGCAGACACTGTTGCGAAGTTCGGGCCCCGGAAACCATACTTGATGGATATCAGTCCTGAGGCAATGTCACTTATCATCTTGGGGATGAAGAAAGGATTGAACCGGGGTGTACCGTCACCCTGGACAAAAGCTCTCACCTCCTCAAGAAAAGTCTCCAGTCCCCCTATGCCTGATGCCCATATGACACCTGCACGGTCCTTGTCAGCTGCATCGGGATCAAGACCAGCATCTTTGACGGCCTCTTCGGCAGCTACAAGGGCGTACTGCGCATATCGATCCATCTTGCGTGCCTCTTTCCTGTCAAAATGGTTAGAAGGATCAAAGCCTTTTACTTCGCAACCGAACCTGGTTTTAAACTTGGATGTATCAAAATGAGTAATGAGATCAGCACCGCTGACACCGTCAACCAGACCTTTCCAGGAATCACTCAAATTGTTGCCGAGAGGGGTTAGTGCCCCCATTCCGGTAACTACAACACGCCTCATAACAGCTTATTTGAAGAAAACTACTTAGCGTTTTCCTCGATGTACTTGATAGCTTCGCCTACTGTGCTTATACTTTCTGCCTGATCATCCGGAATACCGATGTTGAATTCTTTTTCGAATTCCATTATAAGCTCGACTGTGTCAAGGGAATCTGCTCCAAGGTCATTTGTGAAATGAGCCTCAGGTGTTACCTCTGCTTCATCAACGCCAAGCTTCTCAACGATGATCTTCTTTACTCTTGTTGAAATGTCAGACATACTAATCAATTTTACGTTAATACTCGTTTTCAAAACTCTGCAAAGAAATATATTTGTAGTATATTTTTCAAGCAATTTAATGATAATTTACATCATTGCAAGCATAAGTAAATGTAAATAAAAGAATTATACCTAAAATCGTATTACCTGAGGCTCACTGACCATTTACATATAAGTAACAGATAATGAAGAATATAGTCATTTTTGCCTCTGGTACCGGCACGAACGCTGAGAACATAATAAGATACTTTTCGAACGAAAAGAAAGCGAAAGTAACCCTTGTTTTGTCAAATAAGCCTCAGGCTAAGGTATTGGAAAGGGCTGCGGCATTAGGGGTAGATTCCGTTTTTTTCGACCGTGGTCAGTTTTATGAGACCGGTGAGGTGCAGTTGATACTCCGCAACAGGAAGACAGATCTTATAGTTCTCGCCGGGTTCCTGTGGCTAGTCCCCCGGCAGATAATTGAGGAATATCGGGGGCGGATAATCAACATTCATCCGGCTCTTTTGCCGCAGTTCGGTGGTGCGGGCATGTATGGCGAAAGGGTTCACAGGGCTGTTCTGGAGGCCGGATGCAGTGAGAGCGGCATAACCATTCATTACGTCAATGAAGAATATGACTCAGGTGACATTATCTTCCAGGCGAAGTGCCCTGTGCTGCCCGGTGATGATACGGATGCTCTTGCTGCACGTGTGCATACCCTCGAATACAGGTACTACCCTGAAGTGATATGCAAGATAATTGATGCTCTTCCCTCTCAGTAGCTAATGGTCTCGAGGAGGGCCATATATCCCTTTGCCGACTTCATGAACTGATCCATCGACTCCGGAGCCACCGGATTGACAGGCGGTGCCTCAACCTTCAGAGGGTCAACGGCATATCCGTTGCGATAAAACCTGAAGTCGAGATGAGGACCTGTCGAGAGACCTGTGCTGCCAACATAGCCAATCACCTGTCCCTGCTTTACATAAACTCCCGGGGCAATACCCTCGCCGTAACGCGAGAGATGGAGGTAAGCTGTTGAGTATACGCTGTTATGAGTAATTCTGACAATTCTTCCGGCGCCGTTCTCATATGCTGTCTGCGTTACCCTTCCGTCACCAATCGCTACAACAGGTGTTCCGACAGGAGCAGCGTAATCGACACCGTGATGTGGCCGGACAGTCTTAAGGATGGGATGCATCCTTGCTCCGGAGTAGCGCGAGCTTATGCGTGAGAACCTTAACGGGGCTTTGAGAAAGGCTTTCCTGAGACTGGCGCCGGTGGTGTCATAGAATGACATAATGCTGTCCTGGATAAATGGAATGGCATAAATGGTACTGCCGGCATGCTCAAAGAGTGCGGCGTGAATCCTCGTGATGCCAACAGACTTCTCGCCAATGAACTCCTCCTCATAGATCACCTTGAACCTGTCGCCGCTCTGAAGACCGAAAAAGTCGATTGTCCATGCATATATTTCCGAAAGCTCTGCTGAAAGGTTAGGATTGAGATTTTTTTCCTTCGTTGCCTCCCAGAGTGATGTGCTGATTGTGCCAGATGAAAACTTCAGCACTTCGTTCACCACAGCATTTCGCCTGACTATTGAAAGGGTATCCCTCAGAGTGAAGAGGTAACTGACCATCGGGTCATGTTCATAGATGAAATAGTCTGCCCTGCTGAGGGTGTCTTTTGTCAGGAAGACGGAATAAGAGCTTCCTGTTCGTACCCTGCGCGGATCAAAGACATCACTGTTCTCTCTCAGTAACTGTTCGATGTTATTCCATGGAACACCGTAAGAGGATAGGATTGAGGAGATGAATTGATCTCTCTTTACCCTTCCGGTGACGATTCTGTAAGAGTCAACAGGTATGCCATTCAACAGACCTGCACTGTCATTTCTGGCAGGCGGTGCGGCAAGTGAGTCTTTTGCAGTCTGCTCTGTATCTGCAGGCAGCTGCCCGGGCTGGTTGCATGATGCGAGCATCAGCCCTGCCAAAAAGATTATAGGGAGAGTAAGTTTTGGATATTTCATAAAACAATGTTGACAATCCGGTTGGGTACAATTATAATTTTTGGGGTGGCATCGCCGAACCACTTCCTTGCACGTTCATCTGCAAGAACAATCGCCCTGACCTCTTCCTGGGGAAGGTTGGTCGGGAGCTCTATCTTAAATCTCATCTTACCATTGACTGATACAGGGCATTCGAAGGTCGAAGCCTTCAGATACCTCTGATCTGCAACCGGCCATGGAACGAAGGCTATGGTGGTGGTGTTTCCCGTCAGCTGCCACAGCTCCTCCCCGAGGTGGGGGGCAAAGGGAGAGAGTATTTTAATATAGCTCTTTGCAGTGTCTCTTGTGACTTTCCCCTTCTTCATGGCGGTATTAAGGAAGATCATCATTGCTGATATTGCAGTGTTGAAATGCAGATTCTCAATATCATCAGTCACCTTCTTTATTGTCTGATGGAGTGAACGAAGTATTTCAGGATCTTCATCCCCTTCGGTGATGTTCTCGTGATTGGCCAGAAGACGGTATGAGCGTGCAAGAAAGTTCAGAACACCTTTCACCCCCTTGTCATCCCACGGCTTTGCTGCCTCGAGGGGTCCCATGAACATCTCGTAGAGGCGGAGGGAGTCAGCCCCGTATCTTGAGATGACGTCGTCAGGATTGACTACATTCTTAAGACTCTTCGACATCTTTGCAACGATTTGTTTCAGCTCCTCACCGGTCTCCGTATGAAAATATTTACCGTCTTTTTCAGTGACCTGGTCAGACGACACCTTGGCTCCGGCTGCGGTCTCGTATGCGAAGGCGAGTATCATCCCCTGGTTGAATAGTTTTATGAAGGGTTCATCGGTAGAGACAATCCCGAGGTCGAACATCACTTTGTGCCAGAATCGGCTGTAGAGCAGGTGCAGCACGGCATGCTCAGCACCGCCGATATAGAGGTCAACGGGCATCCAGTATTTCTCCCTGGCGCGATCGAATATTTCCTTATTGTTCCCGGGGTCGATGAATCGCAGGTAGTACCAGCATGAGCCTGCCCATTGGGGCATGGTGTTTGTCTCGCGTCTTCCCCTGCGTCCGTTCCTGTCAGTGACGTAAAGCCAGTCGGTGGCGTTGGCAAGAGGTGACTCGCCGTTCTCGCCGGGCTCATATACAGCCAGTTCGGGCAGTTCAAGCGGGAGATCGTTCTCATCAAGCAGGCTGATTGTCCCGTCTTCCCAGTGTATGACAGGGAAAGGTTCGCCCCAGTAACGCTGGCGGCTGAAGAGCCAGTCACGAAGCTTGTAGTTAACCCGTGGTACACCAATGCCTTTCTTCTCGAGCCATGCTGTAATTGTGGCAATGCCTTTCTCCTTATTAAGGCCGTTGAGGGTGATGCCGGCCTCCGGGTTTGACGAGTTAATATATTCACCATCCTCTGTCCAGCACTCTTTGCCTGCAATGATGCGGTTCTTCTGTTCCTCGTCAGTGATGTCAGGAGAGAGGATACAGTCTATCGCGAGTCCGAATTTTTCGGCAAACTCAAAGTCGCGTTCATCATGGGCAGGCACTGCCATGATGGCCCCGGTGCCGTATCCCATTAAAACATAATCAGCCACCCAGACTGGAATCTTCTTGTTGTTGACGGGATTAATGGCATAGGTGCCGGTGAATACACCACTTTTCTCCTTTGCCAGGTCGGTGCGGTCAAGGTCTGACTTCATTGAAGCAGCGATGAGGTATTCCTCAACAATCTGTCTCATTGAAGGGGCAGTTATCTTTGCCACGAGCGGGTGTTCAGGGGCAAGCACCATATATGTGGCACCGAAGAGCGTATCGGGGCGGGTGGTATATACGCATATCTTCTCATTGTATCCGTCGACCCTGAAGTCTACCTCTGCACCGGTAGAGCGTCCTATCCAGTTGCGTTGCATCTCCTTGATACCCTCTGGCCAGTCAAGGCTTTCGAGTCCGTTCAGCAGCCGTTCAGCATAATAAGGTATCCGCAACATCCACTGTTTGAGGTTTCGCTTTGACACCCTGTTACCGCATTTCTCGTGTGTGCCGTCGTTAAGTACCTCCTCGTTGGCACATACAATGCGGCACGAAGGGCAGTACCATATCTGGGCATCGTCATAATAGGCCAGTCTTCTGGAGTTGATATATTCTTCCCTGGCCTTGTCTCCTGCCTTTATGACATCAATTGGGACGGGCAGCTCTTTTATGTCGCGGCCCCTGTTTGTCTTCTCATCGTACCAGGTGTTATAGAGTCTGATGAAGATCCACTGTGTCCATTTAAAGTATCCCGGGTCGGTGGTATTGATCTCGCGGTCCCAGTCATAGCTGAGTCCTATCTCTTTTATCTGCCTGCGAAAGGTATCGCAATTCTTGTTTGTAGTAACGGCAGGGTGTGTGCCGGTCTGTATGGCATACTGTTCGGCGGGGAGACCGAAGGCGTCCCAGCCCATGGGGCGGAGGACGTTGAAGCCCCTCATTCGTTTGTAACGGGCTACAATATCGGTAGCGGTATAACCCTCAGGATGGCCCACATGCAGTCCTGACCCGGAGGGGTATGGGAACATGTCAAGGATATAAAATTTATTGGGATTTGAGAAGTCATCGGATGTCTTGAAAGTCTTGTTTTTCTCCCAGTACTCCTGCCATTTCTTTTCTATCTCGCTGAAATTATAATCCATGGTTTGTGTCAGTGTTTAAAGATTAATAAAGGACGGAAGACCGAAGACGGAAGACCGAAGGTTGAATGACGGAAGACTGGAGACGGAAGATAAGAGTTGAATTTCATTGTAGCTTGTTTCTAAATGCGATCATCATATTCATCAGGTTGTAGGCGTATTCGTAAGCTTCATTAAACTCTTTTTCGGAGATATAAGATCTTTTGAATGCTTTGTGTAAGCATGTAACTACTTCAGCAAGAGATCGAATGGCAATACTTAAAAATCTTTTCTGTTCCAGGTCTGATTGTCCGATTGAACCTTCAGAGATATTCAATGAAATTGAATCCGCAGCGCGTCTTATTTGTGAGATAAGATTATACATTTCATCCTTCGGGAATTTCTTTGATAAATCAAAAATCAATTCACCATAGTCCATTGACTTTTGCCATATCGTCAGATTTTCAAATTTGAACTTCATCTCCTTCTATAAATTCCTCCTGCTTCCGTCTTCGGTCTCCTGTCTTCGGTCTCCTCGGCCCGGCGAAATTATAAAAACTTTGGCAATAAGATGCCGGTGGCGGCGGGTGATCAGGGTATAAATGGGGGAGATGTTTTGAAAAGTGGTGTTGTCGGTGTACTTTTGCACGCAGACTGGTCCCGTAGTTCAATGGATAGAATGACAGATTCCGGTTCTGTTGGTTGGGCGTTCGAGTCGCCCCGGGATCACATCACAAATGCAAAAGGCCCTGTTTGTCAGGGCTTTTTTGTTTTCGGCAATCCGGGAATCGGTGAATTCTTATCTTATTTTATCTCCCCTATGGGCCCTATGAGACTCGTGGTCGGGTGTACCAGGCATGGTGTGTCACCCCTTCGGGGCTCAGGCAGGTTGGGTGGGATTACCGCCTGCCACGGGTTCCGTCCGTCAACTGACGGACTCCACCCGCGGTTATTCACATTATGCCGCGCCGCGGCATTGTGCTGTACCTCCGGCACAGCACAGCATCTGCAATTTGCACGAGAGGTCTCAGTCAATCTGTTTGTTGAACATCAGCAACATGATCCCGGAGGGATCAAATGTTAATAGCCGGGGGTGACAACCCCCGGTAGGTAAAGTGTAAAGAAATGCGCCGGGACTAAGGTGCTGAACAGAACCCGGGTCTCAGTATCCGGCGCTCAGCCGGGTCTAAGCCAGTGGCTGATATGATTTGTCACCCCTTCGGGGCTCAGGCAGGTTGGGTGGGATTACCGCCTGCCAAGGGTTCCGTCTGTCAGCTGACGGACTTCACCATCGGTTATTTCATCAGCGGTAGTAATAAATCTTCATTCCTGTCATTCCAATTATCAGGCAGAAAGTATAAAAAGCTCCCGGGATCCGAGGGCGTACTGTTTCGACTATTTTTATTGCGATGATACAATCTGTGATGATACTAATAGTTTTATTGTTCTTCTTTTTATTAGGGTCATTTCTTCATCACTCTAAACACCAATAGAGAGTCCTGGGTTTCCATTGTTACTTTTGCCCCCATATGGGTGGCAATTGGCTCAAAGGACCCTTTCATAGATTCTTTAACCTCTTCATAACTGACTACTGATTTTCCGTCAGGATAAAACCTATGCATCTGCTTGTCAGATGCAACAATATTAACAGATCCGTCTTCGTTTTCTTTGACAATCAGTGGTGCATCAGTCACATGGCGGAAATTTTCCAGGTTGTAAATTATTCCTTTCACTAAACCCTCGAAATCATTTCCCGGACCCCAGGTAGGGGCAGCTAGGTTCCCACAAAACTTGCCATATTCATAAGGAGAAACTCCCTGGGATTTGGCAAAGGCAATACCGGCAGCGTTAACCCAATAGAATTGAGAAAGAGTTCTCCCGTGCTTTTGATCAGCTGTTCTGACAGGTATCGGATATTTTTCCTGCGCAAGAAGAGGTCCCGCAATTAAAATGCAGATCATTAAAAAGAAAATCTTTTTCATAGTGGTGAGGTTACAGTTAATACTAAATCTTTGCACTAAGTTCAATCCAAGTTTTGTAACAGAGATTGCTGTGCGTCCCAAAGACTGTTCTCTGCGTGCCAATATAAAAGAAGAGCCCTATATCATAACTAATCCAGGGATATGTCTTTGGTAAGATAAAAGCTATCGCCCTGGTTAAGGATTGCAGGTAGTAAAAAGAGACATGGCTACTTTCCACCTACCAGGCTGACACATAGTGTGCGTATTAAGAAAAAGCCCGGGAGCTGAGTTAAGAGAGATGGCATTAAGTTATTTAGAATTTATATCCAAATCGTAATGCGCCCCATGGAACGAATTCATAGCCTGTCTTTATTCTACCCAGAAAGGGAGTAAATGCTGTGCCAATATAGAACCTGTCTCTTATGATAGAGTATTTATATCCGACCTGAGCAAAGATTGCAACATCAAGAGGAATTTCAAATTCAATTCCAGAGCCTGCATCACCAAGGATGGTAAATCCCATCCCACCTTCGATTGAATGTTTTCCAAATTGATAAAAAAACTTGACCTGGATGGGTACTGATAATGTTCCTTGACCAATTATGATTAATGGAGAGAAACCAATTCCAATGTTAAATCCAATAGGATCACTTAAATAAAAACTTCTGTCATAATTCAGTGACATTATTTCAGCCATTCCACCTAACTCAAAAAAAACGCTGTTTTTTGGCTTATCATTTTGTCCTATAGCCTGTAATGATATAAAAACCAAAATTATGGCACATATCAGTATCCTTTTCATTGCTGAAGGGGGTTAGTCAATACCAAATATCTACACAAAGTACGACCAATGTTTTATAACCGATATTGCTCTGTGTCCCACAGATTGTTCTCTGTGTGCCAACATCAATAAAAAGCCCCAGGTCGTGTGGTAAACCGGGGCCGTGTCTCGCTGCAATTCCCGCATGAGGTATGTCCAGAGGATGGAGCCAATGGCTATTATGATTCATTTGCAGCTCCATGGAACAATGAATGACAGACCCTCTTTCTGCCGGACATAGTGTCGTAGAAGGCAGGAAAAGCAGCAATGCTATCATCAGATAATATCCCTGGATCTGGTAGAAGAAAAAGCCCCCGGGATCCGAGGGCGAAAGAGGAAGCGATTGTTATTTAACCTTTTTATATATCCATTCACCAGTCTTTGTTCCATCCGGCTTAAAAGCTTCCACAATCATTTCTGAAGGAGTTTTAAATTCTACTTTATTCTTCCACCACACTATTTCAGGTTTAAAAGTATCTACCATATCTGCCTTAAATATTTTATCAGTAGTGAATATTCCTATCCATGTACCATAATGTGAATTGGGTAAAAGATTGTAGCCTTTAAGCTTGTCATCTCTCTTATCATAGCCACAATTAATTAGGTAATAATCAGATTTCTCTCCATTAATAACCTGGTAAACGTTAATTACCACGGCTTCTCCGTAAAGTTTACCCTCCCACAGTTCCACTGTATCTTTGCCAAGATCTGATTGCCACGTACCAGTCCATTGTTTCATTAACTCAACCTGATCAAGTTTTGTTTGGGTGGACTGTGCCTGTATCCCGTTTGAGCAAAACATAAGGGACACAATAATTGTCGTTGTAAAGAATGCCTTATTCATTGCCGTGAGGTTATAATTAATACTTAGTCTTTACGCAAAGTTCAATCCAAGTTTTGTAACAAACATTGCTGTGCGTCCCAAAGATTGTTCTGTGAGTGCTAAAATCAAATGAAAAGCCATGGAGCATCACTATACCAGGGTTGTGTCTCGTTGTTATACCGAAGCTTACGTCTTGTATTAGGAGAACTGAAAGTGAAAGGAGACATAGGTATATTTCACCTGCCAAGCAGACACATGGTGAGCGGGTATGCGGCCATGAGTCGGGGATTAGCCAGTGCAAGGAGTGTTGTTTCACCCCTTCGGGGCTGACAGTCTGGCGTCTTTGACCGACCCCCGGTTGCCATCTGGGCTTATTCACACAATACCGCGCCGCGGCATTGTGCTGTACCTCCGGCACAGCACAGCATCTGCTAGAGATCGTGGTGTTTTTGCACTTATGTTCTGATGCAGGGCAGGCGGTAATTACATATACCTGCCTGTTAGGTGTAGCCTTATTTTAAAAACGCTGATACTTCTTCCTTTAGTTTTGGCAAATGGTTTATTACAATACTCCAAATCAAGTCGTCAGAGATTTTATCATAACCATGTGCTATGCGATTTCTGGTCCCAATAATTTTCTGTGCATTTTCAAGATAGAATTCTTTATCTTTTCTAATTATACGGTTTACAGCTTCTCCGATAATTTCAATATTTCTTTCAATTGCCCTTTTAGTTTTACGATCAGAGAGAAAAAATGAATAGGATCTGGGTGTATCAACAAAGTAACCATCTATTTCCTCGATAGCCTGAAATATGTCATAAAGCCAGGTTTTGATTTCATGATCCATAAATAAGCTGTTTTGATGAATCAATTGTCTTGCGGAGATAGGGGTTCCTTATTGCCTTATCTTCGAGAAGATCTATATCCCTTCTAAAAATATCTTCAAGTGAAAATTTGAAATCAAAATAGTTGTCGGCGTATTCGTAAAGATCCACATCTTTAAAGTCAACAACAAAATCAATATCGCTGCTGTTTTTGAATCTATCTGTGAGGACTGATCCGAAAACAAAGAGATTGGCTACTTTGTGTTTAAGGCACAATTCACGAATCTTGTCAATATTCTTTTCAACGATATTCATGGATCAAAATTATGAAAAAATCTGAAGGAAAGAACATTAGATTCGATTGTCATGTTTAAGTCCACCAGGCAGTGATGTGTCGCCCCTTGCGGGGCTGACAGTCCGGACTGTTTGGTTGACCCCACCTGGGCTTATTCACACAATGCCGCGGCGCGGCATTGTGCTGTACCTCCGGCACAGCACATCGTCTGCAATATTTAAAATAAGATCATATGACCAGTCGCCGGTACGATTTGAAATAACTGATGCTTGACAACGCCAGGGCAACTCCGATACTGATATAAATAACGGAAAGAACCTCCTTCGTAAGAGATGAATGCCGAAGGGCAATGCCAAAAGAAATCATCACCAGCACAAGCAGATAGCTTTTCAGGGTCATGAATGAGAAGAGGCATCTGTTCCCGGGAAGTGCTTCAATACGTTCAATATTCTGCCTGGCGATTTTCTGGAAGCCAAAAAAGGAAATAAGAGTTCCGGCCGAGATACCGGCGACTGCAAGAACAACAGGGTGCGTTGTTGGCTGCAGCCATTTGAAAGCTTTGTAGCATAGCATAAGACCCACCCCCATCCAGACAAAACCGGCAGGAAGAAGGAGATACTCCTTTTTCACTGCCGGGTTGTATTTATTAATAGCTTCCTGTAGCCAGCTCACTGGTGAAGAGTAATCTGGTCGACGTTGGTGTTGGCATACATGATCTTTAATGCACTGGCACGGCGCAGTGCCTGCTTGACGTCGGTGACGACACCCATCCTGGTGTCTCTGTCGATCTTGAGCACAACAAGCATCTTGGTCTTGTCAGCCTCGTTGAGCTGCTCGCGCTCCTGTGCAATAAAGTCCTGTATATCTATTATCTCCTTGAATGAATCGTTAAGCTGTATCTTGGGCTCCGTGCCGTAGAGCGCCTGGAAGGTCTCAAGGGGCTCGCCGATGTAGATAAAGCTTGCCAATGATTTCTTCTCGAGAATCTTGCCTTCCGTTGCATCAGGTATTCTGACCGTCACCATTACATCTGTCTCACGCATGGTTGTCACGGCCATGAAGAAGAAGAGAATCATGAATACAATGTCAGGCAGCGAAGAGGTACTTATCGCTTTGACTGATTTCTTTCCTGTCTTTACGAAGCGTGCCATATTATTTCTCTCCTATCCTTTTAGGTTCAGCCTCAGAGATGGGTACCTTGTAGAAGTCATCAACAGCGCCTTTCCTCTCCTCGTCGAGCCTTTCATAGGCTATCCCGAACTCCTGCTTTGCCAGGTCATCACGTAGTTTAGCCCTTGCTGCAATAAGCTCGTTCTGGACGGCGATATAGACTCCGTATTTTGTACCAATGTCATTCTGAAGGGATATGACTGCCTTGGAGACCGGTACGTCGCCAAAATAAGGGAGATTAACAATCTCTTTTTCAGGCATATCAGGCAGATTGTCAGCATTAACGATGAATCTGCTTGTAATATCTCTGAGCTGGCTGAACTCTGTCAGCTCACCCTCAACAAGAAGCAGATTATCTTTATTGACCTTCACTTCCAGAATATTTCTGTCGTTGATCTGATTAACATCCTGGGGGACGTTAGGATCGGGTATTTCCGGCAGCTGACGCAACAGACCCGTGTCGGAGTCCATTGTTGTGGCAGCCAGGAAGAAAATAAGAAGGAGGAACGCAATGTCAGCCATTGAGCCTGCATTTATTTCCGGTACTTGCCTTCTTGCCATTTGATAGATATTTTACTCCGCCACCGGGCGGATAGTTGGGTTTATTTCTTGAAAAACTTGGATATCTCTGAATAGATGATAGCTATAAAAGCCAGGGCTGCAAGGAAATAAGCGACATAGAGCCCTATATCCGTCCAGAAGAGTGTTCTTGGAATGTTGTCACTGCCTTTGTAATGGGGCAGGTCAAGCACGGTATTGTCTGCCAGCAGTGCGGCGATAATCACCAGCACTGCCCCGACGCCGAGAGCTACGAGGGCTATTTTGATGCCTTTGGGATTAAGCACCATGTTGCGGATGCTAAAGAAGAGTGTGATGAGCAATACAACTGCTAAAAGAAAATATGCATAAGCGATGAAAGAGTTTGTTACAGTCGGCTCTTCAAATCTTGTCCCCTCCGTGCCCTTAACCACGCCTCCGAAGTAGAAGAGAATGGCGAAGATTACAGTAAGTGCCATCAGCACCCACGAGAGGATCACTGTGAGCTGTTTTAGTTTTGCTCCCATGACAGGCTATTGTTTATTGTATTTAACCAGCATATCAATAAGAGAGATCGATGAGTCTTCCATCTGGTTGGAGAGGCTGTCGATCTTTGAGAGCAGGTAGTTGTAGAAGACCTGCAGTATAATAGCCACGACGAGGCCGAATACGGTTGTGATAAGGGCTACCTTGATACCACCTGCCACGATTGTTGCCGATACTGTTCCGGCCTGTTCGATAGCGTCGAAGGCTGCGATCATACCGATAACTGTACCGAGGAATCCGAGCATGGGAGCCAGGGCGATGAAGAGGGAGATCCATGAGAGGTTCTTCTCCAGGAGGCCCATCTGTACGCCGCCGTAAGCCACAACTGATTTCTCGGCCATGTCAATGCCTTCGTGGGCTCTGTCGAGTCCCTGGTAGAAGATGCTTGCCACCGGTCCGCGGGTGTTACGGCAGATTTCCTTGGCTGCATCAACACCATCATCTTTAAGTGCTTTATCAATTTTTTCGAGAAGCTTCTCGGTGTTGGTGGTTGTGAGGTTGAGGTATATTATCCTCTCAATTGCTATCGCCAGTCCGAAGATGAGGCAGAGGAGGATAACGCCCATGAATCCTGCGCCGCCCTCGATGAAGAGGCGTTTGATCTCCTTGTGGAGTACGGTCTCTCCGACGGGAGTGGTGGACTGGGCCTGTTCGGTAAGTTGCTGGGTTGTTGCTGCAGCCTGCTCAGTCTGTGCTGTTGAAGTCTGTGTTGTGCCCATCAGCAGGAGGGCTGCAAATGCCATAAATACAAAAACTCTTTTCATCATGATAGTTAGTTGTTGGAATTACAGACAAAAATAGAAAAAAATGGAAACAGTGCAACGGCATTAGAGTTTTAAAAAAAATCTATTTGCGCAGAGGATTGGTTGGCTCAGGGCACAGAGCGCAGGGCAAGCAGCATGGAGCGAGGGGAATGGAGCAAGGAGTTTTGAGAGAGAAAGGATTACTCCCCCCGCTGCGCGGGGCTCGTGATGCTCGGCGGAGAGAAAGGGATTACCTGCGGTGATCCACGTTGAAGGATCCAACACCCGGGTATGAATGCCACGCGGGGGCGTGGCTACCCTGTTTTATGGTATGCTCATCATGAGCAAGCTCACTCATCGCCTTCCATAAAACAGGATGCCGGGCCGTCATTGACGGCCCGGCATTCATACCCGGTTGCGGAGAGAAAGGGATTATCCGCCGGCTGGCGGATGATCCCTGCAGGAGAACCTGCAGACCATATCACTCCCTCATGAGCATGGCTCATGAGGGATTTTTTATTTTCCGTCATCACTCACTCTGGCAAGCCAGGTTCGCGATGCCGTAAAATAAAACTTCTGTCAGCCATGTGGCTGACAGAAGTGATATGGTCTGCGGAGAGAAAGGGATTCGAACCCCCGGTACCCTTTTGAGGTACACACGCTTTCCAGGCGTGCCAGTTAAGCCACTCCTGCATCTCTCCGGTGGCATCATTCAGGTCGGGTAACCCTTCCCTGAAAAACCGGCGCAATTTACAAAAAAAATAATGACCACTGCCGTTTCAGCTCATTTCACCGCATATCGGCTTAGTCAGAAGCGATTTTATCCTCTCATACGACTGCTCCTGGCCGAGAAGTATCATCATCTTCGTTACTGCTGCTTCGGTAGTGAGATCCTTCCCGCTAATAACCCCCGCAGAACGCAATCCTTCGGATGTCTCGTAGAGACCCATCTCCACGCTGCCAGCCTGACACTGTGTGACATTCAGTATGACGCCTCCCCGTGTGATGAACGAACGGAGCTCATCATAAAACCATCCCAGCGTAGGTGCGTTACCGGTGCCATAGCTCTCAAGGATGATGGCCCGAAGACCCTCTGTGGCCAGCATAGATTGAACCAGTGAACGTCCTAATCCAGGGAAAAGCTTCAGGATGCCAACACCGGTATCAAACTTTGTCGATATGGTAAGGGGTCTTCTTACGGTGGGATATCTTATCAGGTTACGGTTATATTTTATCTGAAGCCCTGCCTCGGCAAGAGGAGGGAGATTGGGTGATGTGAATGCATTAAAGTGCTCTGCACTGAACTTAGTCGTCCTGTTACCGCGCAGAAGCCTGTTCTCAAAATAGACACATACCTCAGGCACCCTGGGAGTATTGCCATCCCTGGCAGCTGCTATCTCAATTGATGTAATCAGATTCTCTTTGCCGTCAGTGCGCAGAACACCTATCGGCAGCTGAGCCCCTGTGAAGATCACCGGCTTTTCAAGACCGGTGAGCATGAAACTGAGTGCCGAGGCCGAATATGCCATAGTGTCTGTCCCATGAAGCACCACAAAACCGTCAAACTCATCATATCTCTCTTCTATGGCCAGGGCTATTTTTACCCATGTGTCAGGGCTCACATCAGATGAGTCAATCACGGGATCAAAGGTCACAGTCTCAAGATGGAAGCCAAATCGACGCAGCTCGGGTACCTGGTCAGAGATATGCCTGAAATCAATGGGTACCAGCGTTCCTGTGACCGGCTCATTCACCATGCCAATTGTTCCTCCGGTATAGATAATAAGGATTGACGAGCTCTTTTCCATAAATTATAATTTGAAGAGTTTTTTGGCGTTGGCAGTTGATATATCAGCCACCTCAGCCGGTCTAATTGCAAGTAGCTCAGACAGTTTTTCGATGATCAGGGTCATATAGCTGCTCTCGTTTCTCTTGCCGCGGTAAGGTACAGGTGCAAGGTATGGAGCATCAGTCTCAATAACGATATTGTCTATTCCGGCTTCAATGGCAGCGTCACCCAGCCTGCTGTTGCGGAAAGTCACCACACCGCCGATGCCGATCATGAATCCCATCTCCACAACACGTCGTGCCTCCTGCGGACCTCCGGGAAAGGCATGGAAGATACCCTTTACCCTGCCAGTACCAAAGGAGATTATTTCATCAATGATCACTTCAAGTGACTCGCGGGCATGTATCACCACAGGCAGATTATTTTCCTCAGCCAGCTCAAGATGTCGTCTGAAAGAGATTATCTGTTCCCTGATGAAGGTTTTATCCCAGTAGAGATCTATACCAGTCTCACCGATACCATAATATTTATGACTTGCAAGGGAAGCTTCTACAGTCTCCAGTTCATTAATGAAGTCCTCCTTAACCGATGTCGGATGCAGCCCCATCATCGGGAGGCAGAAGCCGGGGTGCTTTTTCTCAGCTGCCAGCATAGATGCAACAGATGAGGCATCAATGTTCGGCATCATGATATTCCTTACTCCGGCGCTGACAGCTCTGCCTATCACTTCATCGCGGTCAGCGTCGAATTCGGGTAGGTAAATATGACAATGGGTGTCGATGAGCTGCATACGGCAAAAGTAATGCTTTTTCAGGCAGTCGCGCAAGGCGTTATATTGCATAATATTTCCCCTCCTCAGTAAGGAGGGGTCCGTCCCTAGCCTTCGGGACGGGGGGTGGTCTGTTAATCTTACGTTGACATACTTTCTATCTTGTCCGGCTGCGCTCAATATGGACAGACCACCTCCCCCTGAACCGCCCAAGGCGGTTCAGGGTACTCCTCCTTACTAAGGAGGAGAAATAATGATTAAATACAATACTTACTTAGTACCATGCTCCATGCCGGGACATACCACCTCCCCCTGAACCGCATAACCGCACAACCACAATAACCACAAAAAAACCTGAAACATTGAAACTCTGAAACTCTGAAACACCCCTTAACGCCCTGCCTCTTGCATTTCTTAACAAATCATCTTAAATTTACTATGTCTCGCTAATAGTTTTACATATGACATCAACATCTCTGGTGCACAAGATCGCACTCGGAATGATCCCAGGTGTGGGCGATATCACCGCCCGCAAGCTGGTCTCTTATACCGGCAGTGTTGAAGCGGTCTTCAGTGAATCGTACCGTAGTCTCACAAGAGTGCCGGGAGTGGGAGAGATGCTTGCAAAGGCAGTCGCCGGCCATGAGTATCTTGATAGAGCTGCAAAGGAGGCTGAATTTGTGGAAAAGCACGGGATTAAGGTCTTCTTCTATCTTGATGATGACTATCCCTTCCGGCTCCGGCAGTGCGAAGACTCTCCGGTGACATTCTATTTCAGGGGAAAGGCTGACCTGAATACTGCCTTTGTTCTCAGCATCGTCGGCACACGCAATGCTACACAGCGCGGACGCGAGATATGCCAGAAAATTGTTGCTGGGTTGTCGGAACATTTCCCGGGTCTTATCATTGTCAGCGGATTGGCTTATGGGATTGATATCACTGCCCACAAGGCTGCCATGGCCAATGCCCTGCCTACAGTAGCAGTGCTGGGGCACGGACTGAAAACGATCTATCCATCACTGCATTCCGGGACTGCAAAGGCCATTCTTGAGAATGGCGGTCACCTGACTGATTTCTCTTCCGACACACTTCCGGAACGGAACAACTTCATAAAGCGCAACAGGATAATTGCCGGGATCTCGGATGCCACACTGATAATAGAGTCAGGACTCAGGGGAGGAGCGCTGATCACGGCAGATATTGCCGCGTCATATAACCGTGATGTCATGGCAGTGCCTGGCAGGCCGGGAGATGAATGGTCTGCCGGATGCAATGCGCTGATCAGGTGTAACAAAGCCTCACTGGTGGAAGGGCCTGAAGATATTGAATACCTTCTCGGCTGGAAACCTGCTGCTCTTTCAGCCCCTGTTCAGACAGTGCTCTTCTCAGGTATGACTGACAGTGAAAGGAAGATTTATGAAGCTCTTAAAATGGATGGTGAAATGACTATTGACGATATTGCCCGGCTTATTGACCTACCAGTATTCAAACTGTCAACAATCCTGCTTCAGATGGAGCTGGCAGGACTGATAACACCCTGCCCGGGCAGCGTATACCGGATCAGGGGTTAAAAAACACGTAGAGCCGTTGCATGCAACGGCTCTACGGCTGATAATGGATATCAATTGTAATAATTATACCACCCCCTGATCAAGCATTGCGTTGGCAACCTTGAGGAAGCCGGCGATGTTGGCTCCTTTGACGTAGTCAACATAGCCATCCCTGGTTGTGCCGTGCTTGACACATGCCTCATGGATATTAACCATAATGGAATGGAGCTTCTGGTCAACTTCTTCCTTGCTCCAGTTGAGCTTCATCGAGTTCTGTGTCATCTCTAGACCTGAGGTGGCAACCCCGCCTGCATTTGCTGCCTTTCCGGGAGCAAAGAGAAGCCTGGCCTGCTGTATTACCTCGATGGCTTCAGGTGTACATGGCATGTTGGCACCTTCGGACACACAAATGCACCCATTGTTTACAAGGGTCTTTGCATCCTCTTTTCCAAGTTCGTTCTGTGTTGCACAAGGCAGTGCGATGTCAACCTTTGCTTCCCAGGGTCTCTTACCTTTATGGAAGGTCGACTCAGGGAACTCAGTTGCATAAGGCTCAACAATATCCTGGTTTGAAGCACGGAGTTTGAGCATGAAGTTGATCTTTTCACCGCTTATGCCCTTCGGGTCAAAGATATAACCGTCGGGGCCAGAGATGGTTACCACAGTTGCTCCAAGCTCGGTTGCCTTTATTGCTGCACCCCATGCTACGTTACCGAAGCCTGAGACAGCAACTTTTTTGCCTTTGAACGATTCTTTCTTAGTCTTGAGCATCTCATTGGCAAAATATACGCAGCCAAAGCCGGTTGCCTCAGGACGGATAAGTGAGCCGCCCCAGTTGAGACCCTTTCCTGTGAGAACACCCGTGTGTTCCTTGGCAAGTTTCTTGTACATACCGTACAGGAATCCGATCTCTCGTCCACCAACACCTATATCTCCTGCAGGGACGTCAGTTTCGGGTCCGATATGCTTCCACAGCTCAAGCATAAACGACTGGCAGAAACGCATTACTTCGTTGTCTGATTTGCCCTTCGGGTCGAAGTCCGATCCGCCCTTGCCACCACCCATCGGAAGAGTGGTTAATGAGTTCTTGAATATCTGCTCAAAACCAAGGAACTTGAGGATTGAAAGGTTTACAGTGGGGTGGAAGCGGAGACCGCCTTTGTATGGGCCTATGGCATTGTTATACTGCACCCTGTGTGCCAGGTTGACCTGTACATTTCCCTGGTCATCGACCCATGGTACCTTAAAAGTAAAGATACGATCAGGTTCAATAAGCCTTTGCAGTATGCCGGCCTTGGCAAAACGTGGATTCTCATTGTAAACATCCTCTATTGATTCAAGGACTTCCCTTACTGCCTGATGATATTCGACTTCACCCGGATGTTTTTTCTCGAGATCAGCCAGAATCGCTTTTACTTTCATTTCGTTTATGTTTGAGGTTTGTGATTTATCCAAATCAAATCAACGCCAAAGGTGAAGTAACCTTAAGTCATGAAAAATGACTTTACTCATGTTTTGTTTATCGGAGTCTAAATAGTTGATTTATAGCTATTAAGGGCATTCATGATTTTTGAGACCTGGCTCTTCCTCAGAGCTGATATGCTGACGGGATTGTACCCTGCTTTTCTTCCCTGAACACTCTGATAGAGTTTTAGATATCTGTGGAAACCGTTGAATGCTGTTGTAATCTCATAGCCGGCAAACTTCTCAGCCGGAATCTCGATGCTCATGCTCTCACCAGGCATCAGTCCGGTCTTATACCACCTGAGAGTTATACCGCGTTCATCTGAAGAAAAATAAATGTACCTGTATTTTTTGAGTGCAGGCCAGAGCAGAAGTATGAGGTAAGCTAATGCCAGCACAGCGGTCAGTATGTTCAGGTGATCTTCAGAAATGAAATGCCGGTAGATCCTTGCGAAATGAGCAGTGAATACATACAGCACAAAGACTACGGTGGAAATAAATCCTGCCAGCCTGATTGCGACAATCCTTTCTCCGTTATCTAGTGTCATGACCTTGTTATTTAAAACAAACCTATGAATTTTTTTCCAGTTGTCTGTCAGTCCGGAACCAGGGTCAGTCTCTCTTTTTCCTGAAAAATGTCTTCATTATCTCAGAACACTCATCTGCCATTGTGCCTGAGCGCACCACTGTCTTTGGATGGAGTATCTGGGAACCAACTGTCGTATAGCCTTTCTTCTCATCAGGTGAGCCGTAGACAATCTCTGATATCTGGCTCCAAGCAAGGGCACCGGCGCACATGACGCATGGCTCAATGGTGATATAGATGGTGCAGCCGGAAAGGTACTTTCCTCCGAGGCTGGCTGTGGCAGCTGTTATTGCCTGCATCTCAGCGTGGGCCGTAGGGTCATTAAGTGTCTCAGTTAGATTGTGTGCGCGGGCGATAACCGTTGTGCCTGCGACAATGACAGCCCCGACGGGCACCTCATCACGGGCTGCAGCCTTTGCCGCTTCACCCAGTGCCATCTGCATATAGTATTCATCCTTTGAATGCTCCATCAGATCAGCCTTTAGGTTCAGGATGAATTATTACACTTATGTCACTGAACTCGCTCTGAAGGCGTTCCTCAATGGCATCACACTGATGATGTATCGTTTCGATCGTTTCTCCGGGAGGAACATCAAGGTGCATTTCGACAAACCGCTGATGCCCTGCAGCACGAGTTCTAAGGTCATGGTAGTTGGCATTCATCTCACTCAGGATACTTTCAACTCTGGCAATTTCGTCACGAGACATAGCGCTGTCAAGAAGCGGTGAGAATGCTTTTTTGAGGAGCAACCATGACTCGAAGATGATAAGCAACGCTACTCCAAATGCAATAATAGGGTCAAGGATATGCAGGCCTGTTATCCAGATTAGCGTCAATCCGACGGCCACTCCGGCAGATGTATAGACGTCAGTTTTAAGGTGAAGGGCATCAGCCTCAAGGGCTACTGAGTCAGTCATCCGTGCCACCTTATAGAGCCTGCGTGAGACAAATGTGTTTACTATGGCAGAGATGGCCATGACTAAAATACCCAGCCCGAGGACGCTTGTCTCCTCAGGATGGATCAGCTTCCTGACAGCCTCTGTAATTATCCATGCTGAGGCGATAAAAATGAGCAATGCCTCTATTACACCCGAGACATTTTCCATCTTACCGTGGCCGAAGGGATGCCTCTCATCGGCCGGGTTGCCGGATATCCTTACTGAAAAATATGCAATAATTGCAGCCACCAGGTCAAGACCCGAGTGAATTGCTTCAGAGATAATGCTGACAGAATTTGTGAGCAGTCCGACAACCAGTTTCATAACTATCAGCAATGAATTTGATAATACGGAAAGACGGGCGGTCTTGGTTTTCAGATTGATGCTCATGCAGGCAAAGGTCGCATAATTCTGCAATTTTAAAAAAAATGGATAAGATGTCAGCTCAAAGTTATTACCGTTTATTACCGGGAATAATTCTTATTTTTGTCTCCTCAATAATTGAAAGATGTACAGAACACATACATGTGGAGAGCTGAGTATCAGTAATAAAGGAGAGAAGGTCACCCTTGCCGGATGGGTTCAGCGGTCGCGTGAGTTTGGCGGAATGACCTTCATTGACCTCCGTGACCGTTACGGCATCACACAGCTTGTCTTCAACATGGAGACCAGCGCTGACCTCTTCATGCAAGCCGGCAAGCTTGGGCGCGAATATGTCATTCAGGTAACCGGTACCGTGACTGAACGCAGCAACAAGAACACGAAACTACCTACGGGCGACATTGAGGTCATTGCAGAAACCATAACAGTACTGAATTCATCTGATATACCTCCATTTACAATTGAGGAAAACAGTGACGGAGGTGATGAGCTTAGGATGAAATACCGCTACCTTGACCTTCGTCGCCAGAATGTGCGGTCTAATATTATTCTGCGCCACAGGATGGCCCAGGAGGTAAGAAAATATCTTGACGGAGAGGGATTCATCGAGGTTGAAACACCGGTACTTATCAAATCAACTCCTGAGGGAGCACGCGATTTCGTAGTGCCGTCAAGAATTCATCACGGGGAATTCTATGCCCTTCCGCAGAGTCCTCAGACATTCAAGCAGTTGCTGATGGTAGCCGGGTTCGATAAGTATTTCCAGATAGTTAAGTGTTTTAGAGATGAGGACCTGCGTGCTGACCGCCAGCCTGAGTTCACGCAGATAGATTGCGAGATGTCATTCATACATCAGGATGACATCCTTCATACCTTTGAGGGACTGGCACGCCACCTCTTCCTTCAGCTAAAGGGAATAACCTTCAGTGACAGTTTTCCCCGGATGCCATATGAGGAGGCCATGAGCCGCTACGGTACCGATAAGCCTGACATAAGATTCGATATGTGCCTTACGGATCTTACAAAAAAGGTAAAGGGAAGGAATTTTCCTGTTTTTGACTCAGCAGAGTATGTTGGTGCGATATGTGCAAAGGGTTGCGGATCATATACCCGCAAGCAGATTGATGAACTTACCGAATTTGTAAAACGTCCCCAGATAGGAGCTAAAGGATTGGTATACGTGCGCATTGACCCTGACGGTGCGGCCAGGTCATCACAGGTGTCATGGGAGCGGGTGTTGGGGATCTGATACTGATAATGGCCGGTTCAAGGGATCACACGCTTAATGCACTTGGAGAACTTCGTCTTGAGATGGGTAAACGTCTGGGCCTGCGTGATGCTTCCGTCTATGCACCTCTCTGGGTCGTTGACTTCCCGCTACTTGAATGGGACGAGGAGACGAAGCGTTTCTATGCCAAGCACCATCCCTTTACAGCACCCAAGCCCGAAGACCTTGAATATATGTTAAGTGATCCGGGACGAGTACATGCCAATGCTTATGATCTGGTGATCAACGGTACCGAGATTGGAGGGGGCTCCATCCGTATACATGACGGCGATGTGCAATCACTTATGTTTAAGACCCTGGGCTTCACCGAAGAAGAGGCCAGACATCAGTTCGGATTCCTTCTGAATGCCTTCCGCTTTGGAGCGCCGCCCCATGGAGGGATAGCTTTCGGTTTTGACAGGTGGGCAGCAATCCTCGGAGGCTCTGACACAATACGTGATTTTATAGCTTTCCCAAAAAACAACCAGGCTCGTGATGTAATGATTGACACACCGGCAACCATTAAGAAGGAACAGCTTGATGAGCTGGGTATTGCTTTGAAGTGGATTGAAAATCACTGACAAGTTATGCCTTGACTTTGTGGCTCTTCCTGTCCGGCTCCAAAGCCTTCTCTAAAGATATCGAAAAGCAGAAAAGCGATCCTTCTCCGGGCTTGGAGATGAGCCATATTGAACCTCCAAGAAGCTCAACATATGCCTTGGAAATTGACAGCCCCAGACCAGTCCCACTGAATTGTTTTGAATAGGTGTTTTCAACCTGGAAGAACCGTTCGAAGACCTTTGACTGATGCTCCTGTGCGATGCCTATCCCGGTATCGCTGACAAAAAACTCTACAACTTCTCCGCGGACAACGTAACCAAATTCGATACGCCCTGTACGAGTGAACTTCAATGCGTTGTTCAGCAGGTTCGAGAATATCTGAATAACTTTAGTCTCGTCTGTCTTTACTATTGCATCGGCATCTCTCAAATGAGTTACGATTGATAGAGTAAGTCCCTGTTGCTGGGTCCGAATCCGGTATTGATCGTATAAATTTCTCATTAGTGTGTTAAGGTTTACCTGGCTGGTTGAGACCTTGACCAGCCCTGTCTCAATGTTTGAAATATCGACAATGTCAGTTATGATTGAGAGCAACTGGTTGCTTGACTGGTAAATAATATCAATGTATTGCTTTCGGGCTTCTTCATTGGTCTCAGGTGCGTCAAGCAGAGTGGTAAATCCCACAATAGCGTTCATTGGGGTGCGGATCTCGTGTGAGATATTGTGAAGGAAGGCGGTCTTGAGCCTGTCACTCCTCTCGGCTTTGTCTCTGGCCTTTATCAGTTCCTCCTCAATCCTCTTCCTGTCAGTGATGTCTGAAATAAAACCCTCAAGGGCTACCAGCTTGTCGCTGTCATAATATCCTCGTCCTCTTTCCCAGACCCAGCGCTTATTTCCAGCGGAAGTAATAATACGATATTCAATAGTGTAAAGGTATCCGGTGCTAAGAGTCTGATGTACTTCATCCCACACCCTTTGTCTGTCTTCGGGATCGATGATTGATTCAAAAGATCTTATCTTATTGCCTATGAACTCATTGGGAAGATAACCTGCCAGCTCATATATACCATCGCTGATATACTGCATGGTCCAGTCCTTGTCATTGGCGCAATGGAATACTACACCCCTCAGATTATTGATGATTGTATTAAGTTTCTTGTTGCTCTCCCTCATCTCAGTCTCTGAGCGCTTACGATCAGTGATATCGCGTCCGATGCTCTGAAAGTACCTTCCTCCCTCAACCTCTACTGTATGAGCGCTGATTTCTATCGGAAATGTTGTGCCGTCACTTCTTTCGTGTACTGTTTCGATATAAATTGAGCCATCGTTGATAAGGTCCTGAACCTGCCTGGCAAGTAAAGGGGCCTCCTCCGGCGTTCTGAGCTCGGAGACATTCATGCCGATGAACTTGTTTCGGGGATATCCATAGGTTGCCACTGCCCTTTCATTAGCCTCGACAATATTCATATCGCTGTCTATCAGCAGAATAATATCATTGCCATGTTTCATAACGAAATCAAGGTGCTTCATTATTGCCTGCCTGTTCAGATCCTCTTTATACCTCTCACGGATGTATCTTACCCTGGCTGTCTTGACGACCAAATAGCCAATGCTGGCCAGTGCAAAGTAGATTATCACCATAATAATCCAGAGAACGGTGATTTCATGAGTGAATCTGTTAAGGATCTCAGAAGTATCTTTTTTCGCTGCAAGATACCAGTCTGTGCCTGATACCTGCCTGATAGCCGCAACCACCTCACTGCCGGTATAATCAGTGAATGTCGTGGCTGCCTGACCTTTTTCAGGAGGATTCAATGCAGCCTTTTCCAGGTCACTAACCGGAACGACAGCCAGCCCTGGATCAAAACCTGCCAGACTGGAGGCATTGAGATAGACAACAGAGTCGGCCTGGAACCTGAAGAGGATGCATTCGGCGGAGGTACCTGGCGTTGGCCATGATGATATAAGAGGGAAAAGTTCCTTGCCAGGATCAATGCGTATGACCAGAATTCCTGCCATGACGGTATCGCCCTCGTGTGGCATTTTCATAGGGATGATCAGGTCAAGATGAAGGTATTCTACAGACTCTGCGGTGTGGAATCCGGATAGTGTAATATCGGGAGCGGCGATGATCGATGGGATCCTCTGTCTGAGGTTTTCGCCTATTGTCGCCTCTGATTCCGGTACTGCCAGTCCTGGTCTTCCACCGGCATCAAGAAGAACAGCTCCTCCGAAATCGTAGTTGTTGATCAGGGTTGTAAGTAATCGGATCAGTCTTGATTTCTCCTTAAGGTTCCCTTCTTTAATGAAGAGGGCATCAATATGTTCTACCAGGGTGATATTCTCATGGATAAGACGTGCATCATTAAGTTTCTCCAGCCTCCAGTGAGCTACCTGGTCTGCCTTGAGTCTTGCCACGGCATCCATCTCTTTGGCGGCGTTGGTAATTAACTGAGTCTTCTGTCCTGATGCGTATAGGATGAATATCACAGTAAGGACTGCTGCCATTAGTGTCAGCACGCTCACAGTTGCCCAGGGGAATGGGGATCTCGTTTTCCTTTTTTTCATCTGGATGCAGAAACTTCAGCTCCGCCGGGGGATGAAGATAATAAATGTTAAAGTATCAGAATTCGGAAATATTATATTAATGAAAACGGGGAATCTGACAGAGTATTATTATTCTGCTAAAATGTAGAGACGACAGTTACTGAGAGAAACAAAAAGTTGATAAAATTAGAAACAGTGAAACTCCTCCTTTAACTATGTGTCACTCTGTGGTAAAAAAAAGAATTTAAACACAGAGTCGCACTGAGTTTTACAGAGCAACACTGTATTGATTCAGGATTTAAAACAGTGAAACTCCTCCTTTAACCCTGTGTCACTCTGTGGTAAAACCTTAGATGTATGGGCAATTTCTTAATATTCTATTTACCGCTTTTCTTTTCCTTTTTTTCTTTCCGCTTCTCCTTCAGGCTCTTTGTCGGCTCTTTTTTCTGGCTTTTTTTTGTTACAAGTCCTTTTGTCATGGCGTTAATATTTTGATTAACAATAATTTATTAGGCGCTATATGAGTCGCCTGTCACATCATAAATTTACTCTCAGGGAACATAAAATACAACTGCTGTTGATTAAAATCTGAAAAGTTACCGATAGCAGTTTACCTTGGTCTTTGGAATGAATATTTTGGCGGATGATTATGATCTTTTGGTCAAATTTAAGGAAGGAATATGTTACAATTCATTTAAATTAGAAGTCTTGATTTGTGAAGGCTGAGCATATTTTAATCCCCTGACCTCTCTGTTTTAGGCAGTTGAGGTAAAAATCATCAAGGTTGGATATGATTTGTGCGCAGCTCTTTCCGGGGAGCCTGGGAAGATTATCGTCAGGCTCATTAAAGAAGTTGGGTCAGTGTGACTGACGAAACGGAGGTTTTTAAAATCCCAACTTATTCAATCTCTAATAGTAAGATTATCAACCATCTGCAGATTACTTTCATTTGCTAATCTGCCTGATAATACTCACCTACATCAGCCGTCTTAAAAGCTGTGGCAAGCATTTCCATGAAAACAAACTAAAAGTTATGAAACAGGAGATACGACTGTTTGACATAATATATACTTGGAAGATGTGCCGAGTAATAATACTTGGATTATTGCTGCTCATAATTGGCACTGAGGTAACATGGGGACAGACTGCAGAAGCCTCGAATTCAGGACCTGTATGCGTTGGATCTCCTCTGTTTCTTTATGGAGGTCCTGATGGGATGTCTAGTTATTCCTGGACCGGCCCTAATGGTTTTACTTCAAACTTACAGAATCCTCAAGTAACCAGTAATGCAACAATAAATGATGCAGGAGATTACATTCTTACCATCAATGGCACATCATCTGCAACTACGACCGTATTAGTCATAGCGATAATCACCCCGACCTTCACTCAGCTTGGGCCATATTGTGTAGGCTCGATTCCTGAAACATTGCCTGGGACCTCACTAAATGGGATATCGGGCACGTGGTCACCGGCGACTATTAGTACGTCATCCGCTGGGACGACGGCATATACTTTTACACCAACAGCTGGTCAGTGTGCGACGACAGCCTCGATGAATGTTGTAGTTAATTCTTTACCTGTAGTGAGTATCACCGGCAGCAGTTCGATTTGCATTGGAACAACTACAACACTAACCCCGACATCGGATGGCACCTGGATAAGCAGCAATACGTCAGTCGCTACCGTATCCTCAGCAGGAGTTGTCACAGGGATAGCGGCAGGTACAGCCTCTTTTACCTTTACTTCTGCTACTACAGGGTGCAGCAATTCAACCGGAACGATAACAGTTACTGCGGACAATACTGTAGGTACAGCCTCTTCAACACCGACGTTATGTATCAACACAGCGTTGACCCCGATAACACATACAACAACCGGTGCAACGGGAATAGGCACAGCCACAGGCCTGCCATCAGGAGTTACGGCAGCCTGGGCAGCAAATACAATCACTATCAGTGGCACCCCGACGGAGGCAGGTACATTCAGTTACACT
>JALOMO010000075.1 GCA_025455395.1 Bacteroidales bacterium | reverse complement strand
GGTGGATATACAAACACTGTGCATTCATATCTAATTCTTTGGTACACCATAATAATAATAATAATAATAATTCGGATCAGATTGAATAAACCGCTCCTTCCCCTTTGGGGGAAGGCCGGGAAGGGGGAGAATAATCACCGCAAGACACTCATTAAAGTTAATAATAATCTGACCCGCAGTCAACTCTATCTCAATAAATCAGCTGGGCTGTTACCCCATTCACTCATATCCCTGGATTTTATATATTTACATTATGAGAATGGGCTGTTACCCCATTCACTCATATCCCTGGATTTTATATATTTACATTATGAGAAAATATGAAATCATGAAAACCCTTGCTATCCTGACAATCATAATTGCACTGTCCGGTATACGGTGCTCGACAGAAAAGAGTGACAACACCCTGAGGGTCGGAGCTGAACGCATGGAGGTCTACCTGCCCCTCCTTGAGGGAAAGAGAGTTGCTCTGGTAGGAAACCACACCTCATTTTTAGGCAACAAACACCTTGTTGACACACTTCTCTCAATGAATGTGAATATCAGGGTTATCTTCGCTCCCGAGCATGGCTTCAGGGATCTGGCCGATGCAGGTGCAGTGATAACGTCTGGAACTGACCCCGTCACAGGCATCAGTGTGTTAAGCCTCTACGGAAGCAAGAAAAAGCCTTCTCCCGAAGACCTTGAAGGCATCGATGTCGTGATCTTTGACATACAGGATGTCGGGACGCGATTCTATACCTATCTGACCACAATGTGCTACGTCATGGAAGCGTGCGCTGAAAACGGAAAACATTTTATTCTTTTAGACCGGCCCAACCCGAATGGTTATTATGTTGACGGCCCCATACTTGATACAGCCAACTACAGCTCTTTCGTTGGGATCCATCCCGTACCCGTGGTGCACGGCATGACGCTAGGAGAGTATGCCTGGATGGTCAATGGAGAGGGATGGCTGGCAGGCGGTATTCAGTGTGAAGTGACAGTAATTAAGTGCGATAACTATACGCATGATACAATGTATGAAGTACCGGTAATGCCGTCGCCCAACCTTCCCAATATGAATTCGATCTACCTTTATCCTTCGATATGCTTTTCGGAAGGGACTGTGCTGTCATGCGGCAGGGGGACGGAGTTTCCTTTCCAGGTGCTTGGGGCACCGAAGATGCCTGACACAGGATTCAGCTTTACCCCGCAGCCTTCATTCGGATCATCTGACCCGAAGCATAACGGCGAGGTGTGTTACGGTATCGACCTCCGCAATGCTCTGAAGGATGGTTTGGTTCCAAGACCGGAAATGAACATACAGTGGATCATCGATGCATATAATGCCTATCCGGAGAAGGATTCGTTCTTCACCGGCTACTTCGACACACTTGCAGGCAGCAGCACCCTCCGCGAGCAGATCATCCAGGGCATGACTGCCGAGGAGATCAGTGCATCGTGGAAGGAAGGGCTTGATACGTTTAGAACGATACGGGCGAAATACCTGTTGTACAATTAAGAATTATTAATTAAGAATTAAGAATTGATAGTTAGTACAGGATGAAAGATAATGTGGTGATTGACAAGAGTTATGCTCTTGCCTTAAAAATTGTCAGATTATATTTATATCTCAAGGAGCATAAGAAAGAGTTTGAACTATCTCGACAAATACTGAAGAGTGGCACATCGATAGCTGCGAATATTGAAGAGGCAGTGGGAGGTCAATCAGAAAGAGATTTTCTGTCTAAAATCAGCATCGCTTATAAGGAGTGCCGTGAGACGATATTCTGGCTTAAACTTTTAAGAGACTCAGATTTAATCGATTCTAAAGAAGCAGAAAGTTTGATGCCCGACCTGGAGGAACTACAAAAGATCATTAGTTCTATAAAAAAGACCATGACCCAAAAACTCCAACCAAATAATAACCTATAATTCTTAATTCTTAATTCTTAATTCTTAATTCTTAATTCTTAACTCCTGTCACCCTACTCTTCCAGGGTACACCTTCAGTGCTTCGGCAAGCGTCTCCATAGCCTTGCGAAGATCATCAATCTTCAGGACGTAGGCCACTCTGGCCTCGTTCTTCCCGGCACCAGGGGTGAAATAGAATCCTGTGGCAGGTGCTATCATGACAGTCTGGTTGTTAAAGCTGAAATCCTGGAGGAGCCACTGAGCAAACCTGTCTGAGTCATCAATGGGAAGCTTCACCACAGTATAGAAGGCACCTCTCGGCATTGGGCAATAAACCCCTGGCATGCTATTGAGAGCCTGAACCATAAAGTCACGTCGGGCAATATACTCATTATAAACCTCCTCAAAATACTCCTTCGGAGTCTCAAGCGCTGCCTCAGCAACGATCTGTCCCAGTTCCGGAGGACAGAGCCTGGCTTGTCCGAACTTGAGCGCTGATGCGAGCACATCTTTATTATGAGTTATGAGTGCTCCTATACGAACGCCGCACATGCTATAACGCTTTGACACAGAGTCGAGCATGATAACATTCTGCTCTATACCTTCAAGATTCATTGCCGAGAAGTGCCCGGCGCCGTAGCAGAACTCCCTGTATACCTCGTCAGAGAAGAGGAAAAGATCATGCTTCTTCACTATGTCGCGCAGTTGCATCAGCTCTTCCTTCGAATAAAGTGAACCTGTGGGGTTGTTAGGATTGCATATCAGGATAGCCTTTGTCTTCGGGGTGATCATCTTTTCGATCTCACCTATAGGAGGAAGGGCGAAGTCATTTTCGATATAGGATCTCACCGGCGCGATGGTAACTCCTGCGGCTGTGGCAAAGCCGTTATAGTTGGCGTAGAACGGTTCAAAGGTGATCACCTCTTCTCCCGGATTCAGGCATGACATAAATGCGAACATAACGGCCTCAGAGCCACCGGTCGTGACAATGATTTCAGTATGGTCAACATTGACTCCGATCTTTCTGTAGCTCTCGGCCAGCTTGCGGCGGTAAGACTCATTTCCGGCTGAATGTGTATATTCAATAACCTTAAGATCCATCTTTTTCAGCGCATCAAGCGATGCTACGGGAGTATGGATGTCAGGCTGACCTATATTGAGATGATATACTTTCCTTCCATGACGTTTTGCCTCTTCAGCATATGGAACAAGCTTGCGAATCGGTGAGGCAGGCATTAACCTGGCTTTTTCGGAGATATTTGGCATGTCTTCCTTCTATTAACTATGAGATATTATCAGTGAGCAAATGTATTCAAATCCATATTATTGAACTATGATTTTAAGCATAAGAAAATGCTCTTTTTCCTAAATGGGAACAAAATGCTAATTTTGTGACCTTACTTAAATACTAAAAAAGTCGCAAGTCGCAAATCGCAAACCGCAAATTCAATGACCGAGATTCCCTCAAAATATGAACCCCTGAAGGCTGAGAGCAAATGGTACAGTTACTGGATGGAGAAAGGTTTTTTTCACAGTGTCCCTGATGAGAGGGAGCCATATACGATAGTCATACCCCCGCCCAATGTCACCGGTGTGCTTCATATGGGTCACATGCTCAATAACACCACCCAGGATGTGCTCATCCGCAGGGCACGTATGCAGGGATACAACACCTGCTGGGTGCCCGGTACCGATCATGCCAGTATAGCAACTGAGGCTAAGGTGGTTGCAAAACTGAGGAGCGAAGGGATTGAGAAGAGGGACCTCTCACGAGAGGCTTTCCTCGATCATGCCTGGGAGTGGACTCATAAGCACGGTGGAATAATTCTGGAACAGCTCAAAAGGCTGGGAGCCTCATGCGATTGGGAGCGCACTCTCTTTACAATGGATGACAAGCGCTACAGCTCTGTAATAAAGGTATTTATCGACCTTTACAACAAGGGTATGATATACAGGGGAGTGCGGATGGTTAACTGGGATCCGCAGGCACGCACAGCCGTATCAGACGAGGAGGTTGTTTATACCGAGGAGAAGTCAAAGCTCTATTATGTCAGGTATAAGATAGTGGGGGAAGAGGGTTATGTAATGGTTGCAACCACCAGGCCTGAGACGATACTTGGTGACACTGCAGTCTGCGCCAACCCATCTGACGAGAGATATGCAGCCATGAAAGGCAAGCATGTGATCGTCCCTATGACTGACCGAGAGGTGCCGTTCATCTTTGATGAATATGTTGACCCTGCCTTTGGTACGGGTTGTCTGAAGATCACGCCGGCCCATGACATAAATGACTATGAGATAGGTCTCAGGCATAACCTGGCAACCATTGACGTATTCAATGATGATGGGACGATGAGTGAGAGAGCCGGCCTGTTCATCGGTATTGACCGCTTCAGGGCGAAAGAGCTTGCTGAGGAGGAGCTGCGCAGGCTCGGTGCACTAGTAAAGGTAGAGGATTACATCAACAAGATCGGAAGGTCTGAGAGAACACATTCGGTTATTGAACCTAAGCTCTCACTGCAGTGGTTCCTGAGCATGAAGGAGATGGCAAAACCTGCACTTGATGCAATACTTAATGATACTATTACAATTGTCCCGGCCAAGTACAAAAATGTCTATCGTCACTGGATGGAAAATGTACGTGACTGGTGCATTAGCAGGCAACTGTGGTGGGGTCACCGCATACCGGCTTATTACTATGGTAACGGTGAGTTCGTGGTTGCTGCCAGCGCTGAGGAGGCACTTGAGAAGGCCAGGCTGGCCGGTGGTAACAAAAACCTTTCGCTGGATGACCTGAAGCAGGATGAGGATGTGCTTGACACCTGGTTCTCATCATGGCTCTGGCCGATAGCAGCTTTTGACGGCATCAACAAGCCTGATAACCCTGATATAAACTATTACTATCCAACGCGTGTCCTTGTCACGGCGCCTGAGATACTTTTCTTCTGGGTAGCCAGGATGATCATGGCAGGATATGAGTACAGGGGTAAGGAGCCGTTCAGTGATGTATACCTCCATGGTATTGTCCGCGACAGGCAGCGTCGTAAGATGTCAAAGTCGCTTGGTAATTCACCAGAACCCATCAGTCTCATTGAGAAGTATGGAGCTGACGGTGTCAGGGTGGGAATGTTGCTATGTGCTCCTGCAGGCAATGACCTCTTGTTCGAAGAGACTCTTCCGGAGCAGGGGCGTAACTTTGCTAACAAGATATGGAACGCCTTCCGGCTTATCATAACCTTTAAGACCGATGACAACATTAAACAACCTGCCGCATCAGAGGCAGCTGTAAGGTGGATGGATGGCGCTATCAACAAGACTCTTGCAGATATAGATGACAGTTTCGCGAGATATCGTATCTCCGATGCGCTGATGCAGGCATACAAGCTCTTCTGGGATGATTTTTCAGGGACGTATCTAGAGATAATAAAGCCTGAATTTGGCAAAGCGCTCGATGGCAGAACACACAGTGAGACACTTCGCATACTTGAGATGCTTATGAGGATTCTGCACCCGTTCATGCCCTTCATTACTGAAGAGATATGGCAGAGAATGGGAGAGAGGACTGACGGCAGCAGCATCATGAATGAGATGATGCCTGAAGCCGGTCCCTATGATCCGGCAATGCTCAACCGCTTTGAAACCTGTCGTGAGATTATCAGCGCTGTCAGAACTATCAGGAAGGAAAAGAATCTTCCGCTAAGGGAAAAGCTTGTTCTGTGTGCTGCCGCCGGATCAACAGGTAATGAATTTGACTCTGTGATAATACGCATGTGTAACCTTTCGGAGATTCGTACCGTGGAAGGCAAGATAGCAGGTGCTGCTTCGTTCCGGATCCACACTTCAGAGTTCTTTGTCCCTATCGATGAGGGTATTGACCATGAGGAGGAGATAAAAAAGCTCAATGAGGAGCTTGCCTATACAGAAGGATTTCTTGCTTCAGTGATGGCGAAGCTGGACAATGAGAAGTTCGTTTCAAATGCACCGGAGAAGGTCATCGCGCTTGAGAGGAAGAAAGAGGCAGACACACGTGCCAGGATAGCAACGTTGAAGGAGAGTCTCTCTCATTTACAGAAGTGATAAAGGTTCACAGCATCTGTTTTCGCACTGCATAGCTGCCGTTTTTCCCGTCCTCGGCATGCCACCCGTCATTCAGAATGACATGCCACCCCTCTCCGGTAATGTGATTGCGCTCAATCCTCATTTCCTTTGCACTGATACGAAGGGTACGCAGGTCGTTTGTGATCAATGCTCCTACGTCATCAACAGTAAGTTTTCCCCAGTTATCTGATACGCGCAGACTCTCATAAAGGGTACCCAGTGTATCAAGGAAGTTTATATCCTCCGGTTCAAAGCTGAAGTTAGGGCTCTCCATTGTAATAACCATAACAGGTCTTTCAAAATATGTCGTAACGATTTTTCGGGTGCGTTCATTAATCATGGCTTCGCGCTCACTCTCCTCAATCCGTATGGCAGGGAGATCATAGTTCATTGCCAGTGAGCCTGCCACATCCCTGCAAAGCTCCGGAAGAACCACACCATAAGCTGCCGAAACAGCCTCTCCAAGGTCAAAATCCGATGTCTGTATCTGTTTGAAATCAAAGCTTTTGTCGTCAAGGAGTGTGGCATAGAGAGCTCCGTGTACAAAACCGTAACCCAAGGCATAGGATGTGTTGTTATATATCCTTCCCAGATATTCGAGCAGTTTTGACTTGAATTCCTCTCTGTCTGAGGTGCATAGCTTCATATATGTAAATGTCGTCAACCCTTCATAGTTCTCGAACTTATTCTCATCGGCTATTGCGTTAGGGAAGAGTTCCCGTCTTGCTCCGCGGAAAACCAGGGCGTCACGGATGGCCTGATTGCGTTCCTCACCCGATGATTCGATGGCGCCTGTAAGAGCCTTCCATTCAAGCTTAAGGAACAGCCTGGCATTCCTGTCGTTCATGTGCCGTGTGTTGAAGGTGGAAGGCTTGAGTCCCTGACTTTCCTGGTAAAGATGGAAGAGACTGTGAACAGAACGGGCAGCAATCCGGTAGCTGTCTTCTGTTTCCGGCAGTGGAACCATGCCGAACTTCACACCACCGAACTCAATAACGTTATTGGTTATAAGCCGTTCTTTAGGCAGCTCACCCGTGTAGATACCGTCACGGGGTTTGAGGAGGCCCTCTGAGTCAGGAACATTCGAATAGATTACCCGGTTCTTGTTGTCGATGAACATGAGAGGTCCATGAAGGTTTTCACCCCAAAGAATTCCATTGTCACTGTCACATATTTTTTTGACAATATCAAAATACTCACCTGCCTTCCGGGTCGAGAACCACTCAAGCCCTGTCTCCCTGTTGCATGAGGATAGAATCACGAGAGTGGTAATGATCATCAATTTTTTCATGATGCCTGTTTAAAACCTCAAAAATATAAAAAAAACATTCAGCAGGTCTTACCATTGATTTCGAGGCAACCCAATAATGACAAAGGATTTGCTTTTTGCATTACGAAATATTTACTTTTGCCCATCATTAAATTCAGGTATAAAATGAACAATGACATACTTATGAGTCGCAATGAGCTGGTTCAGTTCCTCAGAAAACCTGCAGACGAGTTTACCTCCGATGATCTTATGAGGTTTATTGAAACGAAGGGCATCAGAATGGTAAACTTCAGGTACGCTGCAGAGGATGGCAAGCTGAAGTCATTGAACTTTGTTCCTTTCAGTCGGGAACATCTTGCCTCAATTCTCACAGCAGGTGAAAGAGTGGACGGTTCGAGCCTCTTTTCATTCATCGAGGCCGGTTCGAGCGATCTGTATGTTATGCCACGTTATCGCACTGCCTTTGTCAATCCCTTTACCCAGACACCAACGCTTGAGGTCCTCTGTTCATTCTATAATTCTGACGGAAAACCTCTCGAGAGCTCCCCGGAATATATTCTCAGGAAGGCATTAAAACGGTTCAGGGATAAGACAGGTTATAACATCAGGGCGTTGGGCGAGCTTGAATATTATGTCAGGTCTGAAAGCGAGGAACTATATCCCCTTTATGATCAGAAAGGGTATCACCAGTCAAAGCCCTTTGCCCGTTTTGAAGATTTGCGTGTCGAGGCTCTTGAGTTGTGTGCAAGAGCAGGGTGTAATATTAAATATGGTCATTCAGAGGTTGGAAGTTTTTCTAAGGATGGGGAGGATTTCGAACAGCACGAGATAGAGTTCCTGCATGTGCCTCTTGAGCAGGCTGTTGAACAGATGCTGATAGCCAAGTGGATCTTACGTATGCTTGGTTACGAGTACGGGGTGGAAGTGAGCTTCGCTCCAAAGATCACTGTCGGCAAGGCTGGATCAGGGATGCATATCCATATGCTTCTGGAGAAAGATGGCCGCAATGTCATGATCGAGAACGGAATGCTGAGTGACACTGCAAGGAGAATGATAGCAGGACTGCTTGATCTCAGCAAGGGGCTGACGGCCTTTGGCAATACTATACCAACATCATATCTGAGGCTGGTGCCTCACCAGGAAGCACCGACAAATATCTGTTGGGGTGATCGTAATCGTTCAGTGCTTGTAAGAGTGCCTCTCGGATGGCTCGGAGCGTCACATATGATTCATGACGCCAATCCTGCAGAGCCTTCAGGCAGTGCAGACCGAATCTCGCGGCAGACAATTGAGCTGAGGTCACCCGACGGCTCAGCGGATATGTACTTGCTGATGGCAGGTATTGTTGTGGCAATACAGCACGGTCTTGAGATGCCAGGCGCTCTTGAGATGGCTGAGAGACTTTATGTTGATTATAACATTTTCAAGGAAAAAGAAAAAGCTGCAACCAAGAAGCTTGAGTCACTTCCTGCCTCATGCTGGGATTCGGCTGAAGCACTTCTTAACCTCAGGGAATACTTTGAAAAGGATAATATCTTCCCGGCTGGGGTAATAGACAATATCGCTAAAAGGCTCAAATCTTTCAATGACCAGAAGCTCAGCGAGGAGCTGTATGGTAATAACGATGCAATTGCAGCGCTGGTAAAACAGCATCTTCATTGTGGATAGTGAAGAGGGATTATCAAAAACACCAATAACCACCCCATATCAGGCGGCCATCATGCTGATGTCTCCATTTGAGATGTGGCAGCTTTGATGCTTACGTTGAGCTCAAACCCAACCAACAGTGCAATTGAGTTCAGATAGAGCCATATAAGAATAATTATCAGGGTGCCGATTGTACCGTAAAGCTTGTTATACTGTCCGAAATCGTTTACATAGGCTGAAAAGCCCATTGAGGTCAGTATAAAGAGTGCGGTAGCCAGTATTGAGCCCGGGGAGATATATCTGAAATCCTTTTTTTTGGCCGGGACAAGGTAATAGAGAGTAGAGATGGCAAAGAAAAGCATTGCAATGATCAGCACCCATTTGAATGTCATCACTATGTAGAAGACCAGGTTCAGCTGCAGTACACCCATCTCCACGAGCCTGTCGGTGACTGAGCGGCTTAATATGATTAGTGCCCCGGAAAGGCTGAACATCAGCAGGATAATCACCAGCAGGAAGATAGCTATCTTCCTTTGCTGTATCCAGGTGCGGCTCTTGAAACCGTGCGCTGATACCACGAAGGCGTGCATTAGGGCATGGATGCCGTTGGTGGAAAAGATAATGGTGGCAAGGAACATCAGCACAAGCAGCGCGCCGCTGCGGTTTGTGATGACATCAATTATAGTGGCCTCCAGGAAAGAGTATGCGTTTACCGGCATTATGTTCTCGAACAGCCTGACAAGTTCTGTCTGGAAGTTGGGTATGGGGATAAACGGTATGAGGGTAAAGAGAAATATTGATGCCGGAAGGAATGCCATGAGCAGGTTGAATGCTATTGATGATGCCCTTGTCACAAGGATGCCCCTGCCAAAGAGACCTTTGATGATCAGTTTTGCCACAAGATCAAGCGGTGCTCCGTCGAAGCCCGGCAGTTCTGCCTTCTTTATTACTCTTGCTTTTGATATGACGAATTCCCTGGCAGTCATCATGAGGTTAAAAAGCTTTCAGGCTCATGTCAAGACTTTTTATGTGATGGGTAAGCGCCCCTATTGATATGAAGTCGACACCGCACTGTGCATAATCTCTTACATTCTCAAGGGTAATACCTCCTGATGACTCAGTCTCACACCTGTTACCGATCACTTTTACAGCCTCAGCAGTCATTGGTATTGAGAAATTGTCGAGCATAATACGGTCGACACCGCCTGCCTGAAGTATTTCATGAACCTCCTGCAGGTTACGAGATTCAACCTCAATCTTCAGGTTCAACCTGTTCTTCCTGAGATACTCCTTTGTGAGGGCGATTGCCTCTGAAATGCCTCCGGCATAGTCGATATGATTATCCTTAAGCATGATCATATCATACAGACCCATGCGGTGATTTATCCCTCCACCGATACGTACTGCCTCTTTTTCAAGAGCTCTCATACCAGGGGTTGTCTTTCGGGTGTCGGTTATCTGTGCTTTGGTATCTTTAATCTTATCAACATAAAGTGACGTTGACGTTGCGATGCCGCTCATGCGTTGCATTATGTTCAGCACTATGCGTTCAGCGCGCAATATTGACTGCACTTTTCCATTCACGGTGAGTGCAATATCTCCCGGGGAGACCTGGCTGCCATCTTTAATCAGTATCTCTGTTCTCAGAGATGGATCTGTGAGACGGAATATTAAGGGGGCAAGGCGGATGCCTGCTATGATGCCCTTTTCCTTTATAATAAGCCTTGCTCGTCCGGTGGTTGAGGCAGGGATAGATGCCAGGGAACTGTGATCACCATCAGCGGAATCCTCTTCCAGTGCCCGGAGGATAAAGGCATTCAGCTCATTATCATTCATTTTCAGACTCAATCCGTATCTGATGGATCAGCGGGCTGCCGTCTACTTTCTTGAGCAGGAAATATACACGAAACTTTCCCTTGTCAGTCTCAAGATTGGCAATTGCGTACTGGGCATCGCTCTTAGCTCCCTGATGTCTTATGACAAATTCGCGTGTGCGGTGATGGCTGAAAAAATCTTTTAGTATGCTCTCGGCAACACTCTTGCTGTAGAAGTCTTCCTTGTCAGGCATTACAAGCTCCACGGTGCTGTTGAGGTACTCAGACAGCCCTGCGGCGCTGCCGGAACGAAAAGCAATAGAGATACCCGCAGGTATACCTGTCTGCTCCTGTGCGGTGCCCGCAACAGTAATCATAGTAAGCAACAGGCCTGCAATAAATAACTTCTTCTTCATTTCATTTCCTTATATGCTTCACAAAACAGGACATAGCAAATGTAACTATTATTGAGCAAAAACCGCACCATTTTCAATATCCCCGTTGGGCACAATAAGGAATAAGGGCTTAATTGTTATATTTGTCTATCTATCAATGAGAGTGAAAAAATGAAGCTGGTTCTTCTGATGACAGGAAAGACAGATGAGGTCTGGCTAAGAAATGGGGTGGCTGAATATGAGAAGAGGATATTAAGATATAACCGGTTTGAAATAATAACTCTTCCCGATGTGAAGAATCCTGGCAACAGGTCATCGGAAAAGGTTATGGAGAAAGAAGCTGAAAAGATTCTGCTGGCATTGAAAGCTGATGATTTTGTCGTTCTGCTCGACGAGAGAGGTAAAAACTATTCAACTGTTGAACTGGCTTCATTCGTGAAGAATACTTTGATGCTACCGAAAAAAAGATTGATTTTCATTATTGGAGGTCCTTGGGGGTTTCATCAGAGTGTCAGGGCAAGGGCAGACCATACTTTGTCACTTTCAAGACTCACTTTTTCACACCAGGTGGTACGATTATTGTTTACAGAGCAACTTTACAGGGTTCTGACAATCATTGCCGGTGACCCTTATCATCACGAATGAAAATATGCAAACCAGGTTAAGGGATATAAGAGTGATCTTTATTGTAGCAGTTGTTACAGCTGCAATCGCAGTTACAACTGACCTGTTATATTTCAGTGATCTTGAATGGGGCTACCGAACCGGCAGGCTTGATAAGAAGCTTATTGAGAAGGAAATGATGGCGACCAGGATACTGGAAACCATCGGGGCAGACCTGGTAAGAGGTACTGAGCCGCCTACCATGTTCCTCAATTACACATCAGCGGAGGCGAATGCCGACGGGATACTGATCCTGGTTTATGAAGACAATAAAATCACCTATTGGTCTGATAACAGCATAAACTTTCCTTCAGCTTTTAATTCTGGTTTTGAGACCCACAAACCGGTCTTCCTGAGCAATGGATGGTTCATCCCGGTACATAAAGAGTATATGAACTATGACCTTCTTGCTCTTATAAGTGTTTACAGGCAGTACCCGATTACAAACAACATGCTCAGATCTGGCTTTCCTGACGAGTTCCGTCTGCCACAGTCAGCAAACATAACTTTTAAGGAGGATGAAACTGATTTCCGGGTTAAAGGCATTGAGAAGGAGTTTCACTTTGGACTTATGTTCCCTGAAAAGAAACCCAATACCATTCTGATAATTATCCCTGTTTCATTCTGGTTTCTTTTTCTTCTCCTTCTGGTAAGGCTTGTCAACCTGACTGCCGAATGGGTCGGCGAACAAACTAATAAGGCATGGCGTCTTATCTCGGCAGTAGGCGCACTTGTTATTTTCTATGCAGTTACCCTTATCGCCGGATTGCCCCCTTCAGTAAACTCAACAGAACTATTCTCACCCTTCCTATACTCATCAGGTCTGCTTATACCATCTGTAGGTCACCTGTTGCTGCTGGGTATACTGCCTATAGCAGGGTTTGGCTTCTACCTGAGGAATGAACCTGTAATATTAATTGAGCAGGGGAAAGGTATTCGTGAACATCTGAAACCAGGGCTCCTGATGGTATTAGGTTTTTCTATTTTTCTGATGGCGGAGAACCTCTTCAGAGACATTATCCTTAATTCGGCTATTAACTTCGAAGCATATAAGATACTGGACCTGACCTTCATGAGTCTGGCCGGGTTCATTGCTGTTCTGATTCTGATATCCATCCCTTCGGCATTGTTCCTGAGAGCATTTATCTTAATGGAGAAATTGCCACTTAAGGTAAATCTTCTGGTGACAGCAGCCATGGCCCTTGTGGTGCCTGTTTTATGCCTGACAGGCATAAAATGCAGTCTCTGGGGCATTGTATATCTGTCCGTTATGGTGTTCACAATTCTTTTATGGAGGCGCAGTTCGCTCTCAATCATATCACTCATTGCAATTTTTGCAGGACTGACGGGTATCTATTCAACTGGGATGATCTCGGATTTTTCCGGGCAGAAGCAGGATAATGAGTTGCAGGTAATGGCAATTTCTGTTGCAAATGATAATGATATGGTTGCAGAGGCGCTTCTCATCGATCTGTGGCCTGTTCTAAGGGATGATACTGTTCTTGAGGCAATGATGGAGAAAGAATCCTACTCACCTTCTGATATTGATGCCGTTTTTAACTACCTCGAGGACAACTATTTCAACGGTTACTGGGAAAATTACGATCTGAACATTGTGATTTGTCGCGATGACTCACCATTGCAGATCCCTGATGCCGGTTCATTTGCAAGCAATTGCTTTGCCTTTTTTGATGAGAGGATAAAAAATGAGGGAGACACAATCACAGGCACCGGATTCTGGTTCATGCATAACCAGGCAGGCAGGGCATATTACTTCTCAAGGCTCTTTTACTACCTCTCACCCTCTCTTAGCAACGGACTTTTCATTGAGCTGATAAGTCACATTGAGACTTACCAGGCTGGTTATCCCGAGCTCCTCCTTGATGCTTCCCATCAGCGCTTTCCACGGCTCAGGGATATATCATATGCAAAATACACCGATTCAACCCTGGTACTGCGTTCTGGCGAGTATCCCTATGACAGCCATATCATACCAGTGGCTCTCGACGGTGATTATGAGTTTTCGAGGGTGGCCGGATTCAAACACCTCCTTTATAATGCCGGCGATAAAACACTTATTGTTACAACAAAGGCGGTAACTCCTCTTGACAAAATAATCCTATTTGCTTATCTCTTTATTACTATACTGCTCTTTTCTTTCTTCCTCCTCCTTATTTTCACACATAATGCCAACGACCTGTTGCGTTTTAATACCTTCCGCCGAAGGCTGCAGCTTGCTTTTTCATCTGTTCTGGCTATTGTCTTTGTCATAATTATTATTGCTGCTCTTTCTCTTAGTTCGGAACAGTTCAGAAATAATCATACCCGGGCGATAAGGGAGAAGACTACTTCCGTTTCTATTGAACTTGAGCATAAACTCTCGATGGAACAATCTCTTGAGGAGGGATGGAGCGGCCCCGGATATCGCTCGCTGAACGAGTTGCTGGTGAAGTTTTCAAATGTCTTTATGACTGACATAAATCTCTATTCACCCACCGGTTCACTGCTGGCCACCTCCAGACCTGAAGTATTTTCCAGGAACCTGGTGGGGAGCATGATCGATCCTGTTGCATTTGGTATCCTGGCTGACGAAGGGAAAACAGAATATATTGGCGAAGAGTGGATAGGTGACCTGAAGTATCTCTCGTCCTATATGCCTTTCTACAATAATGACAATCAGCTTATGGCCTATATTAACCTTCCCTATTTCGCGATGCAGAACATACTGACAGGTGAAATATCCAATCTGATTGTGACAATGATAAATTTCACCCTTCTCTTAATGATGCTTATGATGTGGTTTGCAGTGTTTCTTAGTGAGAGGGTTACCTCTCCGCTCATCTTGCTGCAAAAAGCCATGGCATCGGTTGAGTACGGGAAAAAGAATGAGCATATAACCTACCGTGGTCGCGATGAGATCGGAGAGCTGGTAAGGGAATATAACAGGATGATTGATGAATTGGGTGAGAGTGCCGGTAAGCTTGCCCGCAGCGAGCGGGAGATTGCCTGGCGAGAGATGGCACGGCAGATAGCACATGAGATAAAGAACCCTCTAACGCCAATGAAACTAAATGTGCAGCAATTATTCAAATGGTGGGGTGACAGGGCTCCTGATTTTGAAACAAAACTGCGGAAATTCACTGACAATCAGATAGAGTATATTGATAACCTGTCAAATATTGCCTCAGCCTTCTCATATTTTGCCAGGCTGCCCGGGGCGGAACCTTCTGAGGTAGATGTACTTGCACAGATAAGGACTTCGCTTGATATGTTTGGCAATGCCGAGAATGCAACAATTACACTTGAAAGCGGCAACATAAGCAAGGCTGTTATAATGGCAGACAAGGAACATTTGAAAGGTATTTTCTCCAACCTGATTAAGAATGCCCTTCAGGCAATTCCTTCAGGCAGGCAAGGGGTTATTACTATTACCTTATCTGCCACCTTTGATAAACTGCACATCAGGATAACTGACAATGGTTCAGGAATTCCTGAAGAGCTGCGGGAGAAGATGTTCACACCCAACTTTACAACAAAATCATCAGGTATGGGACTGGGCTTATCTATTGTCAAACGCTATGTTGAGACCGCAGGCGGAACAATAGGGTTTGAGTCTGTTCGAGACCGGGGAACATCCTTCGTCATTGAAATGCCACTGCTGTACACGGTGGAGCGGACTGCAAAGGGTGGCATTTGAAAAAAAGCATTGATATGTAATTTTAAAATACATATATTAGCAGAGTATATTTGCATTAGATGCCCCAGAGATTGTCTGAAATAACCGTTAGGTTTCTTTTTGTATCTGTCTTTCTGATCGCTACAGGTTTATCTTCTCTGAGCGGGCAGACACCCGTGATAACCGGTCAGACAAATAAATATGCAAGGGTAACGGCTGTCGGGGCTGATAATGTAACGGTATCAAGTGTATCCGACTTTGCTTTGGGTGATACCGTCATGATAATTCAGATGGGCGGGATAATTATTAACGCTTCTGCCACACTTGACGGAAGTGCGCAGAACAAGATAGGAGCCCCCGGGGGTTATGAATTTGTCATCATACAGTCAATATCGGGCGGACCCGGAAACTGGCAGGTGAATTTTACCCGTAACCTTCTTAATGCATATCACCCTGACGGTAAAGTGCAGATGATCAGGATAAGGAATTATGATCACGCAGTGGTTAACTCAGAACTTACTTGTGCTGACTGGGATTCAACTACGGTGACAGGAGGAGTCCTGGCCTTTTTTGTAAGAGGCACCCTCACCCTGAATGCAAATATCAATGTCAGCGGGAAGGGATTCAGGGGTGGGATAGTCTCATCCGGGCCTGGTTACTGTTTTGAATCAAATGACACAGTAAGGCACTATTTCTACAATACCGGCTCTTCAATGTCAGGTTACAAGGGAGAGGGTATAGCCCTGAGGAATACCAGCGGAGTAACCATCTATCCTGGGCTGGCTAAAGGCAGAGGAGTGACATATAGCGGCGGCGGCGGCGGAAACGGACACTTCTCAGGCGGAGGCGGAGGGGCAGGACAGGGTGCTGGAAGCACAGGCCATCAGGAGATGGATGGGGTATGCGCAGTGGAGTATAACGGCGGCCTCGGAGGAAAGTCGATCAAAGGAAATGTAATCACCAGCGGAGGCGTATACCTTGGTGGAGGAGGTGGAGCCTCAACCTATAGCGGGACGCCAACATTGTCTGCAGGCGGTGATGGTGGTGGAATAGTTATAATACTTGCTAACTCCATCGCCGGTAACGGACATACTATTGCGGCAGCCGGCAACCAGCCGAATAATAATACTGCAGCTCTGGCAGGTGCCGGTGGTGGTGGCGGAGCAGGATCAATAATCATCAGCACAAGTGAGTTTACATCTTATCCGCAGCTCGATGCAACTGGAGCTAACGGCGGCAATACGGTCAATACACAGGGATCAGGCGGCGCAGGCGGCGGAGGCCTTATTTCAACACGGCTGGCATACCCCGGGACATATTCAATAAACGGTGGAGTGGTAGGCCTTGTGGCCGGCAGCCTCCCAAGCCCTGTCACATACGGAGATCCAGGACTGATCACCTCAGGACTGAACCTTCCTTTGAACGGGTTCCTCTTTAACACAATCTTCTCAGAAGAGACAATGACCCAGACA
>JALOMO010000161.1 GCA_025455395.1 Bacteroidales bacterium | reverse complement strand
ATAATCCTGGTAGTTCTGCTGGCTCTTCCGGCAGTGAACTTCATCAGATGGGCTTTCCAGGAAAAGAAACCAATGAACATCGTCATTCTTGACAAAACAGTTCCCACATTTGAGAGATTGGGCCATCGCTCTCTGGTCTATGTTCTCACGAATGATCGGTTTGTCAGGAAGGAAAAAGGTGGCAGTTTCTCGGCAGCCAAGGACTATTATGGGTTTGTTCCACTCAGGCCGGAAAGGGAGAAGCAGTTCAGGAAAAGGGATTTCCGTCTTACAGAGCTGCTCGAACTGGCAGAAAACAATGATGTACTTTATTACGCTGATACTTATGGGGTATTCTTTAATGACTGGTACCAGGGTATAAAAAAGGCCCGCAGGTCACGCAGACTCTACGGAGGGATGAACAATAACGATTATCTGCTCATGGCTGAGATGAAGAACCGTGACAAACTGGTCATTCTTGAGTACAACACGTTTGATTATCCCACCGCCCCGCTTGAGAAGTTCAAGACAGAGGAGCTCCTGGGGATAAGTTCGACAGGTTGGATGGGACAGTTCTATCACAGCCTTGACACTGTATCATCTCATGGCGTCCCGGGCTGGATGCCAGCGCTTTACAGAAAACAGTACCTGGAGCCATGGAGATTCACAAAACCTGGTGTTGTGCTTCTCAAAGAGAACAGCATCATAGTCCTTGAAGAGGGGACACACCTGACAACAGCATTGCCTCTTATTACAACCGCCGAGTCTCCTGCAGCAAGACTGAGCGTAGCACCGGCAGTGACTTTTCAAAAAAGCTTTGATATTATCGACCCTGGACAAAATGATGTTATTTCCTACTTTAACCTGAGGACAACCCCTGCAGGAGATACCCTTCTTGCAGTAAATGACCTTCAGGCAGCTTTCCCTGCAGTAGTGCAGGAACCTGATAACGGTAACACCTATTATTTCTCGGGAGACTTTTCAAATAACAATATACCATTCTGGACCTCCAGGTTCAAAGGAATGGACAAGTTTAACAGGTTGTTCTATACAGATAATACTGAGGATAGTGACAGATTCTTCTGGCTCTATTACAAGCCCCTTATCAAAGGCTTGCTCACTGAGTATTATACCTCTTCCTCAGGGAAGTAGAAATGCCTGTATGATAAGGCATCCCGCTTCGGCGGGATTTTTTATTTGGATGAAAACGACAATATTACAGTGCAGCCTCGAATGGGAGGACAAGAGATCGAATATTGAACATCTCTCGGAGCTGTTAAAGCAGACTGAGCGTGACACTGATCTTGTCGTGCTTCCGGAAATGTTCACTACAGCTTTCTCCATGAATCCTGCCGCTCTTGCCGAAAGTATCGACGGACCAACAGTCATGTGGATGAAGGAGGTGGCCTCCTCAGGATCATTTGCCATCTGCGGATCGATCATAATAGCCGAAGAAAAAAATTTCTATAACAGGCTGTTATTTGTTACACCCGATGGTGATGTCGCTTGTTATGATAAGCGACACCTCCATTCAATGAGCGGGGAACAAAATGCATACAATCGTGGTTATAAGCAGGTTGTATATAGCTATAAAGAGTTTAACTTCAATCTTCAGATCTGCTATGATCTTAGGTTTCCGGTATGGTCACGCAACAGGGGTGACAGTGACGTCATAATCTATTCGGCAAACTGGCCTGAGGTCCGGATAAATGTATGGAAGTCGCTGCTTGTGGCAAGGGCAATAGAGAATCAATGCTATGTAATCGGTGCGAACAGGGTAGGCACTAACCCTGATGGTACCTCGTATTCGGGTGACTCACTCATTGTTGGTCCCAAAGGAGAGATCATGGCCACAGGTGAGTCTGGCAGGGAGTCTCTGATCTCCGCTGAACTTTCACGGGAAGCGCTCGATAAGTACAGATCAGAAATGCCTGTCTGGCGCGATGCCGACTCCTTCACAATTCATCTCTGATCTACGATCTTACCACTGCTTAGCTGTATGATGTCACTTCGTGCATGCTCCTTGCCCCATGCCCCATCCTCCATTATCCTTTATCCTTCAGCGCCTCAAAGAGTATCTCTGCCGGATGTTTCGTGATGCGTCCTGTTCCATCCTTGATATGATGCCTGCAACTAGTCCCGGGGGCTGACAGCAGGGTTTCTTCGGTGGCGGTTCTCACCTCCGGGAACAGTACCAGTTCCCCTATTTTCATGGATAAGTCAAAATGTTCTCTCTCATACCCGAATGCACCTGCCATACCGCAGCAGCCCGAGGGTATCTCTTTCACCCTGAAGCCGGAAGGGATGCCTAGTGCTTCAGTCACAGGGGCGGAGGTTGCTATAGCCTTCTGCTGGCAGTGGACATGGACAAGGACTTCTGAGCTTCTGTCTGTGAACTCTTCTGCGGTGATCTTGCCCTTCCGATACTCTCTGACAATAAACTCTTCGAACAACAGGACGTTCTTCGCTACCTGCATTGCTTTCTCACGATGTCCCTCTCCTGCCAGGTCAGGATATTCATCCCTGAACCCGAGGATAGCTGATGGTTCCAGACCCACAAGCGGAGTATCCTCACTTAAAAGAGGAGCAAAGGTCTCAATGTTACTGATGATATGTTTTCTTGCTTTGCGCAGAAATCCTTTTGAAATGTAGGTTCTTGCACTTGGAGCATGGCTGACAGTCAGTACCCTGTAGCCAAGTGTTGTCAGCAGTTTGACAGCCGCAATGCCAACAGCGGTGTCGTTATGGTCAGTGAACTCGTCAACGAAGAGCCACAGCTGACCGACCGGCTGGTCAGGGTTACATTTTTCAAGATTGCGGTCAAGCCATCGCCTGAAAGTCATCGGAGCCAGCCGGGGTATGCTGCGGGATGTTGCAAAACCCGTTAGTCTCTTAATAATCAGAGACGTTGTTCTGTTTGAGGCAAAAAAGTTAAAGATTTCCGGTATCGGTGAGAACAGGCTGTTGATGCGTGGGAGAGAGGCGATAAGGTGTGTCCTCAGTGATGGATGGTGAATGTCGTTATAGTGTTGCAGAAATTCAGACTTCATTTTGGCGATGTCGACACCGGAGGGACACTCGCTGCGGCATCCCTTGCATGAGAGGCAGAGGTCAAGTATATCATATATCTCACGGCTGTCCCACGGCTCGTCAGCTCCGGAATAGAACATCTCCCTGAATATATTTGCCCTGGCCCTTGTGGTAAGCCGTTCATCGCCTGTGGCCATGAAACTTGGACACATTGTTCCGCCTATCAGGCTGCTCTTGCGGCAGTCGCCCGACCCGTTGCATCTTTCAGCTGCTCTTACTATGCCTCCTTCAGATGAGAAGTCATACCATGTTTGAGGGACGGGGGTGGCATTCCCTGGAATGTATCTCAGGGAGGTGTCCATTGGCGGAGTGTTGACTATCTTGCCGGGATTGAGGATATTGCCGGGGTCAAATGCCCGTTTTAGTTCTTTGTTTAGCTGAAAGTTATATTCCCCGATTATAAGAGGTATAAACTCACCTCTCAGCCTCCCGTCACCGTGTTCACCGCTCATGGAGCCCTGATAGCGCTTTACTATGGCGGCTGTTCTTTCACCTATTATGCGAAGAAGCCTGGCATCATCGGCGTCTTTCAGGTTAATAACCGGCCTGATATGCAGCTCTCCTGAGCCGATGTGTGCATGATAAACTGATTCCTTTCCATAAGATGCAAGCATTTCCTCCACATCCATGACAAAAGCACCCAGTTTTTCGACTGCCACGGCGCAGTCTTCAATGAGTGTAATGGGCTTGGCATCGCCGGGCATGTTTGACAGAAGACCGAGGCCTGCCTTGCGCAGATCCCATACCTTCTTCATCTCACTGCCCCATACAACCGGAAAAGCATAGCCCAGTCCTGCTGACCTCATTTCATGCTCCATGGTGGTGGCGACTGACCTGATTGCTTCCGGTTCATTATCGCAGAGCTCCACCAGGAGCAGTGCCCCTGGCTCACCTTCAATAAAAAACCTGTTCTCTCTCTGGCTCTCCGCACGTTCGGCAAGAGACAGGATCTTGTAGTCCATCATCTCGACGGCCCAGGGCTTGTGCCTGAGTGCAATAAGGTTTGCGCTGAAGGCATCGTTGCGGTTTCTGAGGTGCACGCAAACAAGGGCCTTTACAGGGGGTGGGAGCGGCACCAGAGCCAGTCTGGCTTCAGTGACAAGAGCCAGGGTGCCCTCAGAACCTGCAATGATCCTGGCAAGATTGAGAAGCCTGCCGCATCCCGGGGTGAAGGGTTCGCTGTCAAGAAGATCGTCCAAAGCATAACCGGTGTTACGCCGCGGTACACTCTTCTCAGGATATTCGGTGGCAATCGCATTCCTGCTGGCCTCGTTCTCAAATATCTCTCTTACTCCGCGGTATATATCTCCTTCAGCTCCCGGCAGAGCGCATTTTTGTATAAATTGCTCAGGGGTGATATCACAGAATCTGACCTCCGATCCATCATGAAGCAGGGCCTTCACTTCAAGAAGATGATCGCGGACCGATCCGTATACCACAGAATGGAGACCGCATCCATTATTTCCGATCATCCCTCCAATGTTGCAGCGGCTTGATGTTGAGGTCTCCGGACCGAACATCAGCCCATCCTTCTTCAGAATGGAGTTAAGTTCATCAGGCACAACACCAGGCTCAACCCTGACCCATCTCTCTTCCTTGTTGATCTCAATTACCTGTCTGAAGTGCCGCGACATATCAGCAATAACACCTGAACCTACCACCTGACCTGCAAGAGAAGTGCCGGCAGCCCTGGCGATTACACCAATTCTATTCCTGGCAGCAAATGAAAGTAGTTTTTTCAGATCAGAAACATTGTGCGGAAAGAAAACAGCTAGCGGCTCCTCGCGGTAGATAGAGGCATCAGTTGCATACATCAGCCGCGAGCTTATGTCACTCCTTAGCTCGCCCTCAACTGACATGGCAAACTTTTTTAACTCTTCTGTTAAAAAATCTCTCTTCACAATAAATGATATGTGAGTTCAAAAATATAGATTTGAACCTACTGGCGATGCATTATGACA
>JALOMO010000160.1 GCA_025455395.1 Bacteroidales bacterium | reverse complement strand
TTACTTATAGTCCGCTGCTGCTCTCCTTTGCCCTTGTCGGCACAGACCAGGTCCTCTTTTTTGCAGACGAGGAAAAGGTACCCGGTGCTCTCAAGGCTGAGCTTGACCGTGACGGAGTGGTGCTGCTGCCTTATGATACGGTGACATCACTACTGGGATCTCTTCAGGAAGGTTCAACGCTGCTGCTCTCACCATCAACAACCTCTGCGGCACTTTACAGGGCTGTCGCAGGTAAAGTGAGTATCATTGAGGAGGTGACTGTAGCTACCCGACTCAAGGCAATAAAAAACGCGACGGAGATGAAAAATCTCCGTGAGGTGATGGTGAAGGACGGTGTTGCACTGACACGATTCTTCTACTGGCTTGAAAAAAGTCTTGACAGCGGGAGCGAAGTGACTGAAATCACTGCCGCCGAAAAACTTGAGGCCTTGCGTCTTGAACAGGAGGGTTGTGTGGGACCATCGTTTGCAACCATTGCAGCATTCAATGAACATGCTGCGCTCCCGCATTATGTGGCTGAAGCCGGAAGCCATACCCCGCTGAAAAAGAAAGGTATCTTCCTGCTTGATTCAGGAGGTCAGTATTACGGAGGCACCACCGATACGACACGAACTATCTCACTGTCAGAGCCTTCCAGGAGGATGAAGAGCGACTTCACCCTGGCACTGAAGGGAACAATAGATCTTGCGATGATTCGATTTCCATATGGCACCCGCGGTTACCAGATTGAGGTCCTCGCACGAAGAGCACTATGGGATAACGGACTGAATTACGGTCATGGCACCGGCCACGGTGTGGGCAGCTTCCTGAATGTGCACGAAGGACCTCAGACAATTGGCACAGCAGCAACAGGAGACCTGAAGACAATCCTTGAACCAGGCATGCTTATTTCAGACGAGCCTGCAGTCTACCGACAGGGTGAGTATGGTTTCAGGACAGAAAACCTGATGTTTTGTGTTGACGACCGTGAAACAGAACACGGAAGATTCCTGAAATTTGAAACCGTCACTTTATGCTATATTGATGCCCGTCTGATTGATGTCTCACTTCTTGATGACAGGCAGCTTGAGTGGCTGAATGACTACCACAGGACAGTATACAAATTATTGAGCAGTTATCTTGATCATGATGAAAGAAAGTGGTTGAAGATAAAGACAGCAGTTCTGAAGAAAAAGTAAATTCAACTAACATAAAATCAAACAGTAACATGACTCGTTCATCGATCTTTGCGGCATCTTTCATACTTTTCCTGTTATCCGGATGCGCGCAGAAAACCATGACTCTTGAGGAGAGGCTGGCAACACTGCCTGCTGAATCAATAAAAGAAATTGAGGCTGATTCAATGTTTCACAAGGCATATGAGATAGACTTCACACAACCGGTTGACCATAATAACCCTGACGGCCCTAAGTTCACTCAGCAGGTTTTTCTCAACTATGTCGGGCCTGACAAACCGGTTGTGGTTGTTACGGAAGGTTATTCGGCACGAAACGGCAAGACCGAGCTGGCTGACATGCTGCAATGCAACCAGATAATCATTGAGCACCGTTACTTTGAGGACTCCAGGCCTGATACAATTGACTGGCAATATCTCACAACATGGCAGGCAGCCACTGACCATCACTGCATCATTGAGTTTTTCAAGCCTCTCTTTCCCGGCAAGTGGCTCACAACCGGAATCAGTAAAGGTGGTCAGACAGTCATGTTTCACAGTTACTACTATCCTGATGATGTTGATGTCAGGGTACCTTATGTCGGTCCTCTTGCTTTTGGACCGGAGGATGCAAGAATGAAGCCCTTTCTTGAGAATGTCGGGACCGAAGAGTGCAGGAAAAGGATATTTGATTTTCAGAAGCTGGTGCTTGAAAAAGCTGATATTCTGTTCCCGAAAATGCTGAAGTTGGCAGAAGAAAAGGCATGGACATTTGGAAGGGTTGGTGGCCCGGAGGCTGCATACGAGATGACCGTTCTTGAATATGAGTTTGCATTCTGGCAGTGGGGAACGCTTACATGCGAGTCAATACCTCTTGAGGGCAGCGATGATGAAATATTCAATCATCTTGCCAGGATAGGAGATTTCAGATATTTCGCCGACCAGGGGATTGAATACTTTGAGCCTTTCTTTTACCAGGCAATGACAGAGTTGGGTTATTACGGATATGACTTTGATAAGTTTGAAGGCATGCTGAGATACGTGAGAAACACAGACATGCCTGAGTTCCTCTTTTCTGCACCGGCGGGGATTGAGTATATATTTAATTATGAAACAGGCAGGGGTGTTGACAATTACCTGAAATCCGATGCAGAAAACTTCATCTTTCTATACGGTGAATATGACCCGTGGTCAGCAGCAGCGGCTGATCCGGGCAGCAATGACAGGTGCATGGTTTTCATCAAGGAAGAGGGAGCTCATGGCACACGCATCAGAAACCTGGCTACTGACCAGCAGGAAGTTGTTTTTTCTAAACTTGAAGAGTGGCTTGAGAGCCCGGTGGTAAAAAAGGAAAAATAAGACTCAGCACGGCCTCAGCAGGTCATTTTCAAATAATTAATTTGTAAATGTTAAAATAAATTAAATACCTTTGTGCTTAACGGGTGGGTTTATTTCTTTAGCTGAATTTTAGCTAAGGGTTAAACTGCCGGTAATAAACTTTTATTAACATTATAATTTATTTTCAGATGAACATTTTTGTAGCCAAGCTGAGTTCTGTTACAAAAGCAGAAGACCTTCAGGAACTTTTCAGCAAATTTGGAGAGGTGATCTCCGCAAAAATCATTATGGACCGTGAGACCGGCTTTTCAAAGCGTTATGGTTTCGTTGAGATGGCTGATGACCGTGCCGGTTATGAGGCTATTGAAAAACTTAACAACTCAGAGCTCGATGGCAGCCAGATTATTGTTAAGAGATCTGAGCCCAAGGCCGAGAAGAAGCCCTTCAGGCCTCGCCGCGACTTCCGCGACAGAGATCGTGAACCGAAATACTAAAACAGAAGGGCTGTCAGACGACAGCCTTTTTTTTGTCCCTTTTATTCTCCGATTATTGTATTTTTGGCGAAAAGCTGACATATGAAATATCTGTTTTTGATCCTGTTCCTTCTTCTTTCATCGATTGCATTTTCGCAGGATAATTCATTTTCTATGAGGGCAGGGTATTCATATCCGTATGCACCATACGGTGTTTATTCGGAGGATGTGACATCGGCGTATGCAAACAATGACTTCAACTTTTACCGTGGGGATGGTTACGGAGTCACATTTGATACCGAGTTACCCTCAAAGTACCCGTTCATGACATACAGAGCAGGCGCATTCTATAGTTATGCTGACAGGTATGACGGGTATGAGGATGACTTCCAGATCTCCGAGGCATGGCTTTATCTTACAGGATTTGGCATCTACAGCGGTCTCTCTTTCAAGGCAGGCTGGGATCATTTCGGGATATCAAGCACATTTGCTCTGGGGTTCTATACGTATAATTACCGGGGTGAACTTCAGTATACTTCAAAACTTGGTGTTGTGCCGGTCAGTGACGACATAGGTGAGTCGGTGTCAGGTCCCGGAGGTAAATTCGAGTTAGGGCTATATGGATCCTGGAAAAGAATTAATATCTACCCCTCATTTCAATTCCTGAATACTGCAAGAGGATCGCAGTCTCTGCTGATAAAATCGTTCAATCTTTCGCTGGGATACACCTTCAAATACTGACAAATAAGCCGCATGGCGGCTTACTGTTTGTAGCATGGAAGATAACATTCAATAATCAACCCCATAGGGGTGGCCTGTCAGATTGAGGACAGGCAGCACATTTATCAGTGAAGCAGCTGTGCCTGGGCCCAGTATACTGCAGCACCGGCAAGGTATCCTGAAAGGGCAAGAAGAGATATCTTTTTCATATACCATATGAAATCTATCCTTTCAAGTCCCATTGCCGCTACTCCTGCAGCAGAACCAATTATCAGCATACTTCCTCCGGTACCTGCACAGTAGGCCAACAACTCCCAGAATAAACCGTCCTGTACATAGAAGGCTGCATAGGCCGGATCGGCTGCAACGCGCAGCATATCAGGCGTAACAATATCATACATTCCCATCGCACCCGCTACAAGGGGAACATTGTCAACCACGGCTGATATGGTCCCGATAGCAATATTTATAAGGTATATATTTCCAAGTTTTTCATCCAGCCATCCGGAGAGAAGACTAAGATGACCTGCACTCTGAAGTGCAGCCACAGCGGAGAGTATTCCCAGGAAGAAGAAGATCGTAGGTGTGTCTACTTTCTTGACTATGTGAAAGATAGTAAGTTTTTTCCTTATCTCCTCCTCCTTTTCGCGGTGCATTATTTCAGATACCAGCCAGAGTACGCCAAGCCCGAAAAGCATGCCTACATATGGGGGGAGGTGAGTAACTGTCTTGAAAACCGGCACGAAGAGCAGCATGGAGACACCAAGGACCAGTATAAATGTCCTTTCGAACGGGGTTGTGAGTTCGGCTGTCTGATGAGGTTTTTCAGGCCTTTTGACATCACCCTTCATCATGAATGAAACAATAGTGAGAGGGACTATCATGTTTACTAGGCTTGGGAGGAACACTTTCAGGATAATATTAACGGTGGTGATCTGTCCGCCTATCCAGAGCATTATGGTAGTCACGTCACCGATAGGGGACCATGCTCCGCCCGCGTTGGCTGCTATGACAATAATACTTGCGAAGAACCACCTTGTAGGTTTGTCGGAGATCAGCTTTCTCAACAGGGCTATCATCACTATTGTGGTTGTGAGGTTGTCGAGCACAGCAGACATGAAAAATGTGATAAAACCTATGATCCAGAGAAGCTTTACCTTATTCAGGGTATGAATTCTGTCAGTTATAACAGTAAAACCCTGGTGCTGGTCAACCACTTCGACGATTGTCATCGCGCCGAAAAGGAAGAAGAGTATCTCTGCAATTTCAATCAGATGATGCCCCAGTTCATACTTCACAAACGCGGTTGGATGGCTTGCCAGGTCAACCGTCTCGCGGAAGGGTGAAGTTGCGAAGCTGTCAGGGTCCATCGCGGGC
>JALOMO010000005.1 GCA_025455395.1 Bacteroidales bacterium | reverse complement strand
CACAGATCATAGAAAAGATCTTTGTTGCGGTGATGGCTGAAGAAATCGGTCATCATCGTGCCGAAGGGACAAATAGTGACGCATGACTTGCATGAGACACAAAGGTTAGTGTGGCGCATGATCACGCCGTCACTCTCTTTCTCAAGGGCATTGGCAGGGCAGACGGCGATACAGGGAGCATCCTCACACCTCCGGCAGGTGAACCTGAAGGTGGCCAGTTCACGTATGGTTTTGAGACCGTTGGTGTTGGCTGAGCCGTAACAGAGAGCCTCAGGCAGTGCCAGTGATGGATTCTGCGTCATGGCAGCCCTCAGTTTTATCATATCTATAAGCACCTTCATGAGTTTGCCTGTCTATAGGTACAGCTGGTTCATAAGCTGGAACCTCGTATCACTGAGTCGTTGAGATATGGTATGTGCAATCTTCGACATGGTCTTGAAACCAAAGTCGCAGTCATTTTCTATTATTGAGTTCAGCATTTTGGCATCGATGGCGATGACCCTGGCAGGTGTGATGGCCATAACCCAGGCTGTGGAAATATATGGCTCGAATACGGCCGACCAGGAGAACAGCTGTCCCTCTGTAATTGTACCCAGGTGTATCCTTTTCTCCTTCGGAAGGCTGATACCCAGGGAAAGTGAGCCTGACAACAGTACATAAACCTCAGAAAGTTCATCATACTGTTCAAAGATTATTTCCTTTACCTTGAATTCCCTGATGGTTGAGATACTGGCAATAGTTCCGAGCTGCTCATCAGAGTATTTCTCAAAGAATCTGATCTGTTTCAGATCATCTGTTTCCACCTTCATACCATTATCCTTTAGGTTATTTCCATATTTCTGGATTGTGTTTGATCTCGTTGTAGGTGAATACCGGGCCGTCTTTACAGACAAAAAATTCTCCCATCATACAATGGCCGCATTTGCCCAGGCCGCATGACATGTTTTTTTCCATGGAGAGGTAGATCTGTTCGTCACGGTAGCCCATCTCAAGAAGCCTTATTGTTCCGAACTTCATCATAATCGGGGGGCCACAGACCACTGCCACCGAGTTTTCTATCTTCACCTTGATTTGGTCGAGCAGTGCTGTCGCCACTCCAACCGGACCGTCCCAGTCTCCATCGGTCACATCGACAGTACGGTAAGCTTCAAATTTATCAATGCTGTTAAGCCGGCTGAACAGAGGCTTGTAAATGCAGTCGGCCGGGGTCTTCGACCCGTAGCAGAGTATTACTTTCTCAAGGTCATCCTTCATATGTTCAAGGGCGAAGAGCAGTGACCGTATGGGAGCCAGGCCGCAGCCTCCTCCGAGGATAAGCACCTCTTTTCCTTTAAATTCGCTTACCGGGTAACCACGTCCGTAGGGACCCCTTATACCCATGACAGCGCCCGGCCTGAGCTCATGCATTATTCCGGTGACATATCCTGTCTTCATGACCGTGACCTCCAGCCTGTCGGTTACCAGAGGTGATGACGAAGGAGTAAAGGGTGCTTCACCCACACCGTCAACGGCCAGTTCAATGAACTGACCTGTTTTAAAGACGAACTCCTCATCCGGTATCAGCACGAATGTCTTAATCAGCGGAGACTCTTCAATCACCTCCTCGAGGGTTGCCCTTAAGGGCTTATATATATTAATGGTATCGACTAAGGCCATAGGAATCGTCAGGTGAGTTCCATGAACAGTTCATTTTTGTTGATCTTGCCAATACATGCCTCAATGCATCTGCCGCAGCCCGTACAGGCGAGTGAATTGAATTTCTGAGGCCTCCATACATACTTGCACATATACCTGTTGCGGAAGCGATGGCGCAATTCAAAAAGTGCGTCTTCGCCTCCGGCTACTCTTTCAAAACCGGGATACTGGCAGGCATCCATCTGTTTTACCTTCTCAAAGTCAGGCTTGTCAATGAGGAGGAAGCAACTGCAGGTGGGGCAAATTGTAGTACAGGCACCACATGAAACACATTTTGAGGAGTATTTGACCCATATATTTTCACCTGCCCTACGGACGATATCACCGGTGGTCTTGTAATCAGGCAGCCCCCTGTTCAATTCAGCCAGCAATGCTTCAGTTTCGTGGTGTCTCTGATCAGCGAAGAGAAGACGTTCAGGGTCATTCACTCCCGCAACAGACGATAACTTCCTGATGAGTTCTTCCCCTTTGTCTGAAATTACCCTCAGAAATATATGATCGCCTTCAGACAGCAGGGCCAGATCTGCAACTTCCATGGTGTAGGGCTTTACACCATATGAGGTACAGTGACAGTGATCATTTACCGAGTAGCAATCTGAAGATACCAGGATAGTGCTTCTCCGTCGGTTCCTGTAGAAGGGATCGGTGAATGCTTCATCAAGATATATCTCGTCGAGCAAACCCAGGGCCACCACATCACAGTTGGGAGCCCCGATAATGATCCTTGGCCTGCCGTTATCCCTGGCTGAAGTCACATTCTCCCTGACAGGGAGAAAGAAATTCTTCAGGGGAGTGGCGGGCTTGGGAGTGTTGTAAGCAATACTTTCAGCCTGACTCAGCCTGAACGGCTCGTAATCAAGGCTGAATTCATCTTTCACCGGTACAAAAATATCATGTGTGGTGAGCAGTTCTTCCAGTGAACGATGCCAATCTTCTTTCTTAATACTTGTGTAGTACATTTTATGTGAGAAGATTCACAGAATAAATTTAAGTGTGCAATTAACGCAAGTCAAGTTTTTTTTATCCCGTACAGGATGAAGGATTCCAGCAATTTTAATAACATGCTCATAATCAATATCATATTTTTTATATACGCTGTTTGAAATAGTTAGTTTAACTTGCATTAAGGATTTATGAAACGGTGTGTTAATGTGAAACAAATCACAAAACATAATATACGGAACAGCCTGAGGAGGGTTTTTCTTTATCACGGGCTGCTGGTGAGACTGAACACGATGGGAGTCACCAGGGTATTTTCCTACACCCTGGCTGAGGGTGCCGGGGTCACTCCCGCCCAGGTCAGAAAGGATTTTTCCGAATATGGAATAAGGGGGAACAGAAGGGGTGGTTATCTCACCGCGTCATTGCTGAGTGAGATGGAGACTCTCTTCAACCGTGACAGGATAAGCAATGTAATCCTGGTAGGTATGGGGAACCTGGGCCAGGCACTATCGAAATATGGGCAGTTTATTCAGCGGGGCATCAACATTGTTGCTTCATTCGATATTGATCCCTACAAACAGAAAGCGAGGGCTGACAGCAATGTCTACCCCCCAGGTCGTCTGCAGGAGATCATAGACAGGTTCAGGGTCACGATTGCCATCATTACCGTACCTGACATCTCGGCCCAGGAGGTGTGCAATGAACTTGTGAACATGGGGATCCGCGGTATAGTGAATTTCTCACCAGTTTTGCTTAAAGTTCCTGTTTACGTGGTTGTGAACAACGTTAACCTGAGTGATGAGATAGAGAGTGTAATCATGTCAGTTTCCCGCATGAAGGAAGAGCAGTCACTATTCCTTTAGCGTTCAGCAGTAACGGGTCGGCATGCAGACTCAAGACAGGTGATATTGCTGTTTCCGATACTTCCATTCAGACCCTAATTGTTGATAAACATGATTTATGTAAGGTTTTTGAATAAGTATTGTTATTAATTTCACAGCCGAAAAATTAAGCAGAAGTTTAATTGTAAACAACTAAGTACTTAAAAACCAATAGAAATGTATCACACTGGTAACATGGTGAAGGAACTGGCGGAAAAACACGGCCGTAAGAGGGAGAGCCTGATGCCCATCCTTCAGGAAATTATCACAAAGCACAACTACCTTACTGATGATGCGATGGTAGCAGTAGCTACTGAGCTTGATATCTCTGCAGCAGAGGTTTATGGAACGGCATCGTTTTATACATTCCTTGACACAAAGGAACGCGGCAGGAATGTAATCAGGGTCTGCAAGACCATCACCTGTTCGATGAAGGGGAAGAATGACATTATAAGCACACTTGAAGATATTCTGAAGATAAAAGTTGGTGAGACCACTCCCGACAAGATGTTCACGCTTCTTGAAACCAACTGTATTGGATGGTGTCATAAGGCTCCCGCTATGCTGATCAATGACATGCCGTACACTGATCTGACTCCGGAGACAGTTATAGATGTGGTTAAAGGTTACATGAGATAATAAGAGGGAGGCACTGAAATGAAAAACAAAGGACTGACAAAGGTTGATCTTATATTCGAAAGTACAGATGTCAGGAAGGTTATGAAGAAAGCCTTCGAGATGACAAGTAATGAGATAATTGAACAAATACTCGAATCTGGCTTGAAAGGTCGTGGAGGAGCAGGTTTTCCGACAGGTCTGAAATGGAAATACACTGCCGCCGAGAAGGAGCCTGAGAAATATATTGTTTGTAATGCAGATGAGGGAGAACCCGGGACTTTCAAAGACCGGGAGATACTTGACAAGGCAGCCGCAAAGGTTTATGCTGGAATGGCTATAGCAGGGAAAGCCATGGGCGCCAGGAAAGGGTTTATTTATCTTCGTGGCGAGTACAGGTTCCTGCTTCCGCAGCTTTACGTAGAGCTTCATAAGTTTCACAAGCTGATCAATGAGATAGGCTACGATTTCAGTATTGAATACCGGATGGGCAGCGGCGCTTACATCTGCGGTGAAGAGAGTGCCCTGTTCGAGTCGATAGAGGGTTTCCGCGGTGAACCTCGCAACAAACCGCCATATCCGACCGTAAGCGGACTATTTTCAAAGCCGACATCCATAAACAATGTTGAGACCCTTGTCACTGCGATGATGATAATAGAGAAGGGTGCCGGGGAGTATGTCAAACTGGGAACCAAGGACTCGCGCGGGTCAAAAGTTTTTTCAATATCGGGTGACACACCCATACCGGGTATTTTTGAGCTTGAACTGGGGATGACTGTTCAGGAGTTTGTGAATGAATTCGGTGACGGTGACACAAAGGCAGTGCAGGTTGGAGGAGCGTCGGGCTTCTGCGTTCCGCGAAAGAAATTCAGCGAGACCATAATAGGGTTTGAAGGGGTTCCGACAGGCGGTTCAATGAAACTGTTCAACAGTTCGCGCTCGATGTACAATGTCCTTCATAATTACCTGGAGTTCTTTACTGAAGAGTCGTGTGGCCAGTGCACACCATGCCGTGTGGGATGCCAGCAGCTTTACAAGGGGATTGAGATGGTCAAGAAGGGAGAATCAAAATCGACATATCTTAATGAGCTTGTCAAGCTCGCCGACACAATGAAAGTGGCATCGAAGTGCGGCCTCGGCCAGTCGGTAGGGAATGCCTTCAGATCAATAGTGGAGAATTTCAGGGAAGAGATTATTTATTAACAAAGCATAGAATATTATGGTTACTCTAAAGATAAATGAACATGAGATAAAAGTAGCGGAAGGAACCACCATTCTCGATGCTGCCAAGAAGCTGAGCATAAACATACCCACGCTCTGCAACCACCAGGACCTGTGTGTGGCAGGGAACTGCCGGGTATGCGTCGTTGAACAGAAGGGTGCACGCACGCTCGTAGCAGCTTGTGCCATGCCGGTAGCAGAGGGGATGGAGATTAATACCAACTCACTGAAGGTAAGAAATGCGCGCAAGCATATCGTTGAACTGCTGCTTTCAGAGCACAGGGCTGACTGTACAAAGTGTTACAAGAATCAAAACTGTGAGCTTCAGACACTTGCCAACGAGTTCTCATTCGGTGAGCATATATTCCTTGACCTTGTTGCCGGGCGTCCTTATGAGATTGACAGGTCATCGCCTTCATTCTTCAAGGATGACAGCAAATGCATCAGGTGTCAGCGGTGTGTACGCACCTGCTCGGAACTTCAGCATGTCTCTGCCATAGCCGTGGCCAATAAGGGCTCACATCAGAAGATATCTTCATTCCACGACAGGCCAATGAGTCATGTCGTATGCACCAACTGCGGACAGTGCGTCAACCGCTGCCCGACCGGTGCCCTGGTTGAGAAAACCTACATCGACCAGGTATGGGACGCAATATATGATCCGGAAAAGCACGTTGTTGTTCAAACAGCACCGGCTGTAAGGGTTGCTCTTGGTGAGGATCTGGGATTTGATCCGGGTGTGAGGGTGACAGGCAAGATGGTTGCTGCACTGAGGCAGCTTGGATTTGACTCCGTGCTTGACACTGATTTCACAGCTGACCTTACCATTGTTGAAGAGGGCACTGAGCTCCTGACAAGGCTGAAGAAGGTTTTGGTGGAAGGCGACCAGAAAGTTGCACTTCCGATGTTTACCTCATGCTCACCGGGATGGATCAAGTTCATTGAACATAAGTTTCCGCATATGCTGCCGAACCTCTCTACCTGCAAATCACCGCAGCAGATGTTTGGAGCCCTGGCAAAGACTTTCTATGCTGAGAAGCGTGGCATTGACCCCTCGAAAGTTGTCTCTGTATCAATAATGCCCTGTACCGCCAAAAAGTTTGAGGCTGACAGGCCGGAGATGAGATCAAGCGGATACAAGGATATTGATTATGTTCTTACCACCCGCGAGCTGGCTGTCATGATAAAGCAGGCAGGCATCAACTTCCTTTCTCTCGAGGATGAGAAGTATGACTCAATCATGGGTGCCTCTACAGGCGCAGCAGTGATCTTTGGTGCTACCGGAGGTGTCATGGAAGCAGCCCTGCGTACTGCCTACGAGATAATTACCGGCAGGCCGGTGCCTTTCACAAATCTTGATATTGTACCTGTACGTGGCATGGAGGGTGTCAAGGAAGCAACGATAAAGATTGAAGGTACAAAAGCTGATTGGAAGTTTCTTGAAGGTGCAGAGCTGAAGGTGGCAATAGCGCACGGACTGGTGAATGCAAATAAACTTGTCAAAGCTGTCAGTACCGGAAAAGCGTCATACCACTTCATTGAGATAATGGCATGCCCCGGCGGATGCCTCGGAGGCGGTGGTCAGCCCATCCCGACAAATATTGAGATCAGAAAGAAACGCATGGAAGCCATCTACTCTGAAGATACCCATATGGCGATCAGAAAATCGCATGAGAACCCGGAGGTAGTGGCGATCTATAAGGAATTCCTTGAAGAGCCGAACGGACATAAATCTCACAAGTTGCTGCATACGCACTATGTGAAGCGTGAGTCATACTAATTGGTTAAATATCAATTAAGGGGACATCCGGCAACAGGTGTCCCCTTTTTTTCATAGCTTTCACACCATTCTTAAGATTGGTCCCGATTTCTTGTTAATTTTGTGCAAAATTTCCGGTAATGATTGATTTCCTGATGCACAATATTTTCTTCATAATCTTCGGGGTTGTGATTCTGACCGTTTTGTTGATTGACCTGCTCTATGTAGGGAAAGATCACCATACAATTTCACTGAGGGAATCACTGACATGGACCACAATATGGATCAGCCTTGCCATTGGCTTCTACTTTTTTATCAGGTATTATGGCCACATGATACATGATATTTCTGACTGGCAGAGCCTTAAGGAGTATGTGGCGCTATATAATCCGTCACTTAAACTCCCTGATGAGAGTTTTGCTGCAGCACTTGAAGCCTATCGGAAGGCAACGGCAACCAACTATATCACCGGATACCTACTTGAATATACACTTTCAATTGACAATGTATTTGTCATACTGATGATCCTGACGGCATTTTCTGTCGATCCCCGTAATTACAAGCAGGTACTCTTCTGGGGTATCCTTGGGGCAATCGTCCTGCGGTTCATTTTCATATTTGTTGGCTCGGCCCTTATCCATAAATTCAGCTGGCTGCTGCTTGTCTTTGGTGCATTCCTGGTCTATTCGGGTATTCACATGTTCATCGGAAGGAATAGAAATCAAAAGATTGAAACACGTGATCACTGGCTGGTTAAGTTCCTTTCGCGGCACTTTAATATCTACCCTGATTATATTAATCACCATTTCTGGAAAAGGGTTGACGGCAAATTCTTCTTTACGCCTCTATTCATAGTTTTGATAATGATTGAGTTCACTGACGTGATCTTCGCCCTTGATTCAATTCCGGCCATCTTCTCTATTACCACAGACCCCTACATAGTATTCTTCTCAAATATTTTCGCCATCATAGGCCTCAGGTCGCTCTTCTTCCTTCTTGTAAAGGTCGTCAACCTGTTCCATTACCTCAAAGTGGGGATATCTTTCCTGTTGGTCTTTGTAGGGTTCAAACTGCTCTTTCACCACTGGCTGGATACTATCGGCTACCAGACGGTCTATTCACTTTATATTATTGCTGCCACGCTGGTTATAAGCATCCTTGCCTCTTTGATTTTCCCGGAGAAGCAGAAGGATCAGGTTCAGTAGTGTTCACGTTCAGGATGCAGATAAATTTTTCCTGTTTTTTAACACTAAGATATTGCTCCTTTTAAGTTTTTTACCACCTTTAATGCCTTAATGCATTATTGGTGCAGTAATATATTCTTAAGATGAGCGGATTTGATTTCAACAAGAGAGATTCATTTGGCAGCAGGCTGGGAGTAATAGCAGCAGCAGCAGGGTCGGCGGTAGGGCTTGGCAATATCTGGAGATTCCCTTATATCCTCGGAGAGAACGGCGGAGGTGCTTTCCTCCTGGTATACCTTATTATTATATTCTCTATCGGCATTCCTGTGATGATGTCTGAGCTTGTCATTGGAAGAAGGGCACAGCGTAACCCGGTGGGAGCATTTCAGCTTCTGGCTCCGCGTAAACCCTGGTTCCTGGTCGGACTGATGGGAGTTGTTGCAGCGTTTATGATACTCGCATTCTATACCGCAGTTGCAGGCTGGACACTTGAATACATCTATCAGACTCTTATAGGCGGATTCAGGGGTAAATCATCGGAGGAGCTCTCGGCCATGTTTGATACTTTCCGTACCGGTTCTCTCAGGCCTGCATTATGGTTTGTCATATTCATGCTGGCCACTTCGGGCATTGTACTCGGCGGGGTAAGAAAGGGTATAGAGAAGTCGACCAAGATCATGATGCCAATGCTCTTTGTCATACTGATCATAATGTGTGTTAAATCGCTTACCCTTCCTGGAGCAGGAAAGGGTCTTGCCTTTTTGCTCCAGCCTGATTTCAGTAAAATAACGGGTACAACTATTCTTATGGCATTGGGTCAGGCTTTCTTTTCCCTCAGTATCGGAATGGGAACACTGATTACCTACGGTTCGTATATTCAGAAAAGTAACAACCTGGCAAATACTGCAGTCCAGGTTTCAATGATTGATCTTTTTGTGGCAGTACTGGCAGGGGTGGCAATCTTCCCTGCTGTGTTTGCATTCGGTATCTCACCCTCATCGGGTGAAGCATTGACCTTCATCGTTCTGCCTGGAATATTCCAGCAAATGACAGGAGGGATGATCTTTGCCCTGATGTTCTTTGTACTGCTGGCCGTGGCTGCTCTTACTTCAACTATATCAGTTCTTGAGGTAATTGTGGCATACTTTACTGAGCAGCTTAACCTGAGCCGCCTGGCAGCGGTGATTCTCGGAACCATTTCAATGTTCATCCTTGGTATCTCGGCTTCGCTGTCATGGGGTTTGATGAGCGATGTTAAGATCTTCGGCATGAATATATTCACTCTTTTCAACAACAGCACGGCCAATATCCTTTTACCGCTCGGCGGACTATTGATTGTTGTATTCCTTGGATGGTTCTTCCCCTCAAAGCATGTCAGGGATGAGCTCTCAAACGAAGGTGCACTTAAAGTAAGATATTATACAGTATACCGTCTGGTGATAAGATTCCTTGCTCCGGTGGCAATAGCCCTCGTCTTCCTTCACGGACTCGGCCTTATAAAGTTTTAAAAAATAACTGATCTGTATGCATAAGCTTAATGAATTCCTTGTAACACTTGACGGCTATCTTGGAGGCCATCCATGGTTCATGATATTGCTTATCGGCACGGGGCTCTTTTTTACATTATACCTGGGTTTTCCGCAGATAAGGTATTTCCGTCATGCCATCAGGATCACCGGAGGCAAATACGACCATTCTCATGATGTGGGAGACACTTCTCATTTTCAGTCGCTGGCTACAGCTCTATCCGGCACTGTTGGCACCGGGAATATTGCAGGAGTGGCTCTTGCCATTCATCTCGGAGGTCCTGCTGCACTATTCTGGATGCTGATCACGGCAGCAATAGGCATGTGTACAAAAATGGTCGAGGTATCCATCTCTCATAAATACAGGGATATCCTTCCTGACGGTTCAGTATCTGGCGGACCCATGTATTACATGAAAAAGCGCCTTAACATTACAACAAAAAGCGGGAAGGTAATAAAGACCGGGGCCATCCTGGGTGCCTTTTTTGCTGGCGCCACCATCCTTTCTTCCTTTGGCACCGGTAACCTTCCGCAGGTAAACAGCATCTCAAATTCAGTCTTCGCTACATTCGGTATAAAGCATATCATTACCGGAGGCATACTTGCATTTCTTCTCGGACTGGTAATTATTGGAGGGATTAAAAGGATTGCCAAAGTAACTTCTGTGCTTGTGCCGTTCATGGCTCTTCTTTATCTTATCGGTGCCCTGCTTGTCATCTTTTCAAATACTGAAAACATTATTCCATCATTCCTCTCCATCTTCGGGGATGCCTTTACCGGCTCGGCTGCAGCAGGAGGTTTTCTGGGCGCCACCTTTGCCTATGCAATGAACAGGGGTGTCAACAGGGGTCTCTTCTCAAACGAATCTGGTCAGGGGTCAGCACCAATAGCACACTCTGCAGCACGGGCGCCGGAACCTGTTTCAGAGGGAATGGTTGCACTCCTTGAGCCATTCATTGATACTATCGTTATCTGCACCCTTACCGGACTTGTAGTATTGTCGTCAGGCGCCTGGAATACAAAAACAATAAATACTTTCCAGACAACTGATATGCAGTTTATAGAAGGATCATACGATGATTCCCGTGAAGCAGATGTAGAGCGTTTGGGAAACCATGTCAGCGGAAGGGAGTTCATCGGACTATATAACGGCACTCTGCAAATAGAGAACGGCATCATGATTACTGAGAATGTCTCACTGCTGCATGCAAGGTCACTTGCCGAGAATGTAAAATTTCTTTCTGGCAAGGAACCATATAACGGTGAAGTTACAATTGCCAACGGAAAACTTACCGGGACAGCCATAACATCCGTTTCGGGTGAGTCTCTGATTCACAGTGCACCACTCACCAACTTTGCCTTCAGTCGAAGTCTCCTTGGAGGTTTCGGAGCCTATGTGGTAACTTTTTCCCTCTTGTTATTTGCCTTCTCTACCGCTATATCATGGTCTTACTACGGAGACCGTGCCACGACCTACCTGTTCGGTTCGAAATTTGTTATATACTACAGGCTGATCTTTGTAGCTGGGTTCTTTATTGCCAGCTTCACTGATACAACAATCATCTGGTCACTCTCTTACATAGCCATTGTACTTATGGCAGTTCCAAACCTTATAGGAATTCTGCTCCTGAGAAAAGAAATGAAACAGTCGGTTAAAGACTATTGGCTGACCTTCTCAAAGCAATACCCGGAGGAGAAGATTTCGGGTGTCATGGCAAAAAGGTTCGGTGACAAAGACTAACGATCGGTGCTTCTGAATCCAATAGATTTTTAACACAGAGTGACACAGAGTCAGGGTCTGAGTTTCACTGTTTTTATTAGCAGAATCAAAGCAGTGTTACTCTGTAAAAACTCAGTGCAACTCAGTGGTTAAACCTTTTAACACAGAGGCCACAGAGTTAAGAGAGAGTTTCACTGTTTTATTAGCAGAATCAAAGCAGTGTTACTCTGTAAAAACTCAGTGCAACTCTGTGGTTAAAAAGGATAATCATAGAGATTGTTTATCCTGGTACGGAACTATTGATACAAAGCATAACGGTTACTCCTTCTCCGGCATCTTAGGATAAAGATCCTCCACCCTTACCCTGTCGTCATCTTCCTTTGCAACCTCCGTCACTGACTGACCTACATTATTCCTGAAATAGAGTATGAAGGCCAGTATAGGCAAAACGGGTGTGATAAGCGCTGTTGTAAGTGAGCTGATTATGATATAGACAGGATTCTTTACCATCTCGAGCAATGCGAATGCCTCCTCAGGATTGGTCAATGACTTAATCAGTGAACCTGTAAAAGGCAGCATGACCAGGCTGCTAAGCACCAGTGAGATGATAATAATTATTAGAAGCACCACGATGACCCATCCCATATTGGGCCATAAGTTCCTGTGTGCAAGGCTCACTGACCTTGAAATCACAGTTGCAGCATTACGGCTCTCTGCAAGTGTAACCGGGAGGGCAAAGATCGCAATTGTAAGAACATAGAATACTGCAAAGAGACCTGGAAGTACAAGTAATACCAGTCCGACCGCTACCATGACGGAGCCGGCAATTCCCATGACTATCACTACAATAAGGTAGGGAATAAATGCCTGGAAGCCCTTTCTGAGTGTATTGGCGACGGCATTTTCACCTGTGAGAGGCTTTTCCAGGATCCAGGCATGCATAAACACTCCGAAGATCAGGGAGACAAGCATTATCAATGAGTATGGAAGTATCATATCCTTCATCATCGCCAGCAACTCCTCAGGATCAGTTGTTGTCTGTATCGCTGCAAGGTCAAGCGAGGCACTGAAGACAGCCGAGATTAGGGAGAGTATGAATGAAATAATATAAAGTCCGACAAAATACTGCTTGTAGAAGTCCCACAGTTTGGTCATGGCACTGTCGAGGTCTGATGCTCCGGCCAGAGGATGGCTCTGATAATTGTTCATTGGTTATATTTTTGAATGGGAAGTAAAAATATAAAAAAATCAGTTCAGTATCTCAAGTATTCCCTTGATGTCTAATTCACCCAACGGATTGTTGGTCTCAATAAAAGTCTCCGCAAGCTTAGACTTTTTCTCCTGGAGTCGTTGTATCTTCTCTTCTATGGTATTACCAGAGATGTACCGGTATACAAAGACTCTCTTCTCCTGTCCGATCCTGTGAGCCCTGCTCAGGGCCTGAATCTCCGAGGCAGGGTTCCACCAGGGGTCAAGTATGAAGACGTAATCTGCCTCGGTGAGGTTCAATCCTACTCCCCCGGCCTTGAGTGAGATAAGAAATACCTTGATACGTTCATCATTCCTGAAGTTGTTTATCACTTTCTCTCTGTCAGTTGTTGAGCCTGTCAGCATTGTAAAGCCTATCCCGTTGCTTTTCAGCCACCATGGGAAGAGGTCGAGATGCTTGACAAAAGAGGAGAATATCAGGATCTTATGTCCTTCCGCGATGACGTTTTCAATGTTATGAGTAATTGTCTCAAATTTGCCTGAGACACCGTTATATGCTTCATCAGTAAGTATGGGATGGTTGGCTATCTGACGGAGTCTCATCAGGCCCTGAAGGACCATAATGGCCGATTTCTCAATACCTACAGCCTCAATATTCTCAAGGATACTATTGCGTACTGCTGATTTCTCTTTCTCATAAATAGCAGCCTGTTCATCCGACATGTCGCAGAAAACAATCTGTTCAATCACATCGGGCAGTTCCTTTACGACCATCTCTTTTGTGCGCCTCATTATAAAAGGCTGAATTATTTTTCTGAGCCTTTTTTCCTTATCCTCCTCATAATTTTTCTCGATAGGCTTGGCAAACTCTCTTTTAAAGAAGGTGAGTGAACCCAGAAGACCGGGATTGACAAAGCTGAGCTGTGTCCACAGGTCAGTGAGCGAGTTCTCGACTGGAGTACCGGTCAGTGCCAGTCTGTGTTTTGATTTAAGCCGGGTAATTGCCCTGTATATATTGGAAGAGGGATTCTTTATGTACTGGCTCTCGTCGAGCACAATGTAAAAGAAACTCATTGATGTAAAGAACTCGATATCCTGTCTTACAGTATGATAGCTCGATATGATGATATCATATCCCGTGAACTGTGATACTGATCTCTGCCTGCCTGTTCCCTGGTGTATTTTTGTCTTCAGTGCAGGACAGAACTTTTTTATCTCATTGTACCAGTTATGGCTGAGTGATGCCGGTACGACGATCAGCGAGGTGAGACCAGCTTTCTCCTGTCCAAAGAGAGTCATTTGCCCCTCTTCTGCTTTGTTCTCCGTAACAGTGATCTTCTCCTTATTCCACATCAGCAGGGCAAGTGTCTGGAGGGTCTTGCCCAGGCCCATGTCATCGGCAAGGCAACCACCAAGGTTTTGCGTCTGAAGGAAATGGAGCCAGCTCAGGCCTTCAATCTGGTAAGGACGCATCTCTGCCTTAAGCCCCTGCGGGGCATTAATGACCGGCAACTGGTCAGGTACCGCCAGTTTACTCAGTTTGGTGCATATATCGCAGTTTTCTCCTGTGATCACCTCTCCAATGAGACCGAAGTGCTGTTTATGAACCAGGAGGCTGTCATCTTCATCTTTGCCCATCTCGAAGAGCCCCCGATACCGGGTGAACCATTCCTCCGGCAGGACGGCAACGGTGCCGTCGGGTAAGGGATACTCCCTGATACCGTCAAGGATATATCTCCTAAGCCTGGTAAATGGTATCGTGAACGATCCTATTCTTACTACCGCTTTCAGGTCAAACCAGTCATTGATTATCTGATGACTCAGTGTGATCTCCACCGGATCAAGACAATATGGAACTTCCAGACTACCGGTTCTTATGATTAACCCTGCTTCTGTAAGCTTTTTTCTGTTCAGGGATATAGACTCTATAAGGTCATAGATTGTATTCTCATTTTCCGCTCCTGCACCTGCTGTCATGAAATGGATGCTGTCTTCGGAGAAGAGCCCTGAATCTTCAAGTAACTCAATGTACTGTTTCTCCCTGAGGGCATCGCGTTCCTTCCTCTTAAAAACAAAAGTTCCTCCTTCGTTGCTGAAGGTGGTGAAGTGCCTGATGTCATCCGGGGAGAAGATTTCCCGCTCATCATACCGAAACTTCAGTATTGCAACCGGAACTCCTCTCAGACCCATCTCTACCGTAAGATATGCCATCATTACAGGCTGTGAACTCTCAAGCCGGAACCCGGTACCTGTTACCCTGTGGGTATTAACAACAGAAAGGACAAAGGTGCTGAAGTACTTCTCTTCCGTGGCTTTCGGTATAGTTATCTGACTACGTGTCAGAAATGGTTTAAGCTTTGCTCCTTCAATATCAGATACGAAATGGAGCCTGGTACCAGCCCTTATAACGCAAGGCTTGTTTGAGAGTATCTCAACAGGTTGACTGTGCAGGTTAACAGGCTTACCATCTGACTCAACAATAAGGCTGTAATTACTACCTGAGTCATCACGGTCAAACCTGAAGACAGTAGACGCAACCTCAGGAACAATCAATAACCTGTCTTCAGGGTGAAGAGTTGTAATTCTGGTTTTCTGAAGGTATATCGGGATCTCCTCCTTCAGGGCAATATGCAGGCTCTGGTAAATTCTTGATTCGATATATGGCTTTATCAGAGCCTCAAACTCCTTTTCTCCAACCGTTTCCGTAAATTCTTTAACATTACGGTGCTTTGAAAAGATTTTGAAGAGGTTTCGGTCAGAGTATTCATTAAGCAGTTCCACTACCTCTCTCTCTTCATTATCCAGCCCTGAGAGCGTAGTTCTGTCAGGGAAAGGAGAGAGGGCTTCAATCATAGTGTAATAGGTAAGACCCTGTTGTCTCTCAAGGATATAGGGAACAAGAAGTGTCCCCCAGCGGCGATGCTGGGTAAGTATAAGTGCGAACAGCTTTTCTCGCAGTCTTTCCCGACCAGTGTACACGGTTGACATCAAATCAACCTGCAATTATGGAAAATCCGGCCGTATATTCAAGCATTAGTGATAAATATTTTAATATCTTGCCGTAATTGTTTTTAAAGAGGAATTGAAATGAAAAGGATACTTATATTCAGCATGTTACTGTCTGGCTGTGTTGTTCTTTATGCCCAGGAGACACCACTTGCCCATGGATGGAAGGCGAAGAAAGCATCAGAGGTCACCGTTGACGGTTGCCATCTCACAATGACAGAGCCTGATCTCTCAGGCTGGATTAACGCCACGGTGCCCGGCACTGTGCTGACAACCCTTGTCAACAACGGACTCATGCCTGATCCATACTTTGGGAAGAACAATGAGAATATTCCCGATATTCATGATGCAGGTCGCGACTATTATACATACTGGTTCTTTACAAGATTTTCGACTGCGGGACTGGATGCAACAAAAGAGGTATGGCTTAAATTCAGGGGGATAAACTATTTTGCCGAGGTATACCTTAATGGCAGGCGTATCAGTGATGACATCCATGAAGGCATGTTCCTCCGTCAGAAGTATAATATTACCCAATATCTCAACAAGGAGGGAGCCAACCTGCTTGCTGTATATGTTGAGCCTCCTGCTTATCCGGGTAACCCGAACGGCGGACAGGGTGGTGACGGAATGATTGGCAGGGATGTGACGATGCAGTTTACGCCTGGATGGGACTGGATACAGCCGGTGAGAGACCGCAACACAGGTATATGGGACCAGGTTACAATTGAGGTTACCGGTGATGCAGATATCCGCGATATGTATGCAAGGACTCGTGTCCCGGGCGTCAGGCTCCCCGGTGAACTGCAGGAACCAGCCTTTGTCTCATTTTCAGCTGAAATAGTCAATCCTACATCCAAAGTTGTAGAAGGTGATGCAGTACTGGCATATACAACTATCACCGAGAGGAAAAGGATCAGGTTAGAGCCCTACTCATCTGTCAATGTGACATTTGCGGAGATTAAACAGGCGGAGCCAAGAATTTGGTGGCCTAATGGTTTAGGACAACCGGCTCTCTATCCTGCTTCAATATCGTTTCTGGGCAAGGATGGAGCGACACATGACCGCGAAGATATAATGTTCGGTTTCAGGGAGACAGGCGGTTATTTTGATGAGAAGACCGGATCACGTGGATTCACTATCAATGGGCAGAAGATATTCATCAGGGGAGGGAACTGGATCGCCTCCGATGCCATGCTCCGTCTTAACCCTGAAAGGTATGAAGCCGAGGTGAAGATGCACGCCGAGATGAACATGAATATGATCAGGGTTTGGGGTGGATCGATAATGGAGAGACCTGAGTTCTATGACGCCTGCGACAGGTATGGCATACTTGTATGGCAGGATCTGTGGATTACGGGCGACTGCAACGGAAGATGGCCTGATGAGAAAAAGGCTGAAACGCAGGAGCGTCGTCGTGAATATCCCGACAACCATTCTCTCTTCATGGAGTCACTCGCTGACCAGGTTAAGATGCTTCGCAACCACCCATCGCTCTATCTGTGGTGCGGAGGGAATGAATTTCCTCCGCCTCCTGAACTGAATGACAGGATAAGCAGAATGCTGGCAGATCTTGACGGAACAAGATTCTATCTTGACGAATCGACCTCGGCGAACCTTCTCAGGAATACGATAGGAGGCAATGGTGACGGACCCTATGGTGTTAAAGAGCCGTTATGGTACTTCACTGAGAAGTGGTACCCGTTCAACCCTGAGATCGGATCTGTAGGGTTTCCCAATATGGAGTCGCTCGTTAGAATTATGGAAGAGAAGGACCTGGTCCCCCCTTCCGGGGCAGAGGTGAATGAGGTATGGAAGTATCACAAATATCTCGGATTTGGTGACATGATGGGAAAGATGGGTGGGATAAAAGATATGAAGGATTTTATCACCAAGGCACAGATTATAAGTTATGAACAGTACCGTTCACTTGCGGAGGGCTTTACTTCCAGGATGTGGGACTGGTATACCGGGTTCCTGGTATGGAAGAGCCAGAATCCATGGCCCGCACTGAAAGGACAGTTCTACGACTGGTTCCTGGACCAGAACGCTGCATATTACGGATTTAAGCATGCCGCAGCTCCACTGCATCTTCAGTTTAATCCTGCCGACTCCGCGGTCTATGTTGTCAATGCTACACCCAAGGAGCGTAAGGGTCTGAGGTTTGAGGCTCTCCTTTCAGATGAAAATGGCAAGGAGTTGTGGAAGATGTCACAGGAGGCAGGGGTACCTGCGAACAGTGTGATTAAGGTTTGGGATGTAAGTCTGAAGGATAAGCCTGCGAAGATTCATTTCCTGAAACTGAAAATAACCTACCTCACTACCGGATTAACAATAGATGAGAATACATACTGGCTGCCTTATGAAAACAGACATGAGGCATTCATGGAGCTCAGAGATGCCAGGGTAGTGGCCCAGATGACCAGGAATAACAGCGGCAAGATAACTGTAGACATTGCCAACAGCGGTGACGTTGCGGCATTTTTTGTGAGGATGAAGGTGATCAAGACACTTACCGGAGAGATGTTATCACCGGTTTTCTTTGACGATAACTATATTGTTATCCTGCCCGGTGAAAAGAAAAGCATCACCGTTGATATCAACTCTCTGAAGCAGGAGGACAGGAATACTCCTCTCTCGCTTTATTTTGAGGGTGTCAATCTGATGCCTGGAATGACGAGATTGTAGGGAGAACCAAAGTGTCTTGCGGTCTTGCGGTCCTGCGGTTTCAAAGTATCTGATTACCGATTCCCTGCTTGCCCCATGCCTTGTCCTCCGTATCCGCCAACTGGCGGAGAAGGAGGGCCCCATGCCTTGTCCTCCGAAGCCTTGGCGAAGGAGGGCCCTGTGACCTTATCCGATCCTGCTTATCTCCTGAAGGCGCCGGTGATCAAGAAGTGTGATGGTTTTATCAGACAATGATATGATTTTGTCTTTCTCGAAGCTCTTCAGGACCTTCACCGTCCCTTCGGTTGATATACCGGCAAAATCGGCAAGCTCTCTCCTTGACAGTTGCCTGAACAGATCCTCCCCCCCAAAGTTCTCCGGCGCCAGTGTCAGCAGTACGGAAGCCATCCGCCCATTTGTCTGTTGGTGAAGAAGATGGTCAAGCGAGGAGTAGAGGCGTGTATTATGCTCACAATACCTCCTGATGATCGCAAACGCAAAAGCTCCGTTATTCTTAACCAGCCCTGCTATTGCATCCTTTTCGATGAGAAAGCCGGTAGTTTCAGTCAGTGCCACGACGGAATAGCTGAAGGTGTTTGGATTAAATACTGCTGACAGGCCAACCATCTCACCCGGCCTCACAATGCGAAGGTTATAGTCACGCCCGTTGCTGCACTCTATATATTGCCTCGAGAAACCGTTTACTATAAAAATAACGTAAGAGGCAAAGGCTCCCTGTTTCGTTATATTCTCGCCACGCCGGAAGAGTACCTGCACCCTGCTCTCACGGACAAGCAGCGTCTCCTCCGGGGTAAGTTCTGTGAAACAGGGCATAGTTATGTCACAGATGAAATCCTTATCGGTATCGCTGAATGTTTTCATTTCTGAGAGTGAATGACAAAAATAATCATTAACAGTTCAATTTTATTATTGTCCTGTTTCAATTCCCATATTGTTGAATAAAGTTCAAAGATCATCATTTGACGTTTCGCAATAGCTTACTTTTGTGAAAAATTTACAGACCATGAGACACAAAACAGAAGCCAGCTGGAAAGGGAACATGAAATTTGATACTGTTGTTAACGGACACCATTTTTTTATGGACCAGGCAGGTGAGAAGGGTGATGACAGCGGTCCTCGTCCCAAGCCGCTAATGCTTGCAGCCCTTGCAGGATGTACGGGAATGGATGTCATATCACTAATGAGGAAGATGCGTCAGGAAGTTGAGTACTTCAACGTTGTAGTTGAAGGAGACACCGAGGATGATTATCCAAATGCATTCATAAAAATGCATATCATATATGAATTCAGGGGGAAGGATCTGGATATGGAAAAGATAGAGAAATCAATCAGCCTCTCCATGGAACGATATTGCGGAGTTTCAGCAGTTTACCGGAAGGCAGGTATAGAGATGACTCATGAGGTGAGGATATTGGATTAAAATAAGGGATAGGGTACAAGGTACAAGGAGCCCTCCTTCGCTAAAGCTACGGAGGACGAGGCAAGGGGCCCTCCTTCGCTAAAGCTACGGAGGACGAGGCAAGGAGCAAGATATTAATAACAGGAAACGAAAAACTATAAACTATGTTATACACTAATTTAAATCACATCGAGACTGCTTCTCAGCTTGAGAAGATCATTAATGAAAACGAGAATGTAATGGTATGCTGCGGACGGATGGGCCCAATGTGCATCCCGGTTTACGGAATAATGGAAGAGATCGAACCAGTCTATTCACATGTTAAATTCTTTGACATGGAGTTTGACAACCCGGAGGCTCACGTCATTCGCAATGCACCTGAGACAAGAGGGTTCATGGGCCTGCCATATGTAGTATATTACAAAAATGGCAAAATCGTTAAGGCCACCTCGAGCATTCAGAATATATCCCAGGTAAAGGGGATCCTTGACAGTCAGTTCGGACAGCCAAAGGCATAAATGATGGAGAGTGCAGGTCATTATGATGTCATTGTTCTCGGCGGAGGCCCTGCCGGCCTCACGGCGGCAATATACCTGTCGCGTGCCCGTATCAGAACCTTAGTCCTTACCGACGGTACACCAGGAGGACAGATGACACTGACCCATGAAATAGCCAACTATCCTGGTATAGAGAAGATAAACGGCTATATGCTCGGATCGGTAATGAAGAAGCAGGCCACAGCATTTGGCACTATCGTAAAATCAAATACCGGGATATCATCGATGATACTGGATGCCCCTGTAAAAAGTGTCACAACATCCGAGGGTCTGAGCTACACCGCCGATGCTGTCATCCTTGCCACCGGGGGGCGTTCACGCACTCTGGGTGTTCCGGGAGAAGAGAGTTTTCGTGGAAGGGGTATTTCGTATTGCGCCACATGTGATGGTGACTTCTTTACCGGCAAGGAGATCGTTGTGGTAGGAGGGGGTAACTCAGCCCTTGAAGAGGCTGTGTCACTGACAAAATATGCAACAAGGGTGACCATCGTTCATCAGTTTGACCATTTTCAGGCATTTGAGTATGCCATAGAGGAGGCCCGGGCAAACCCGAAGATCAGTTTTGTGATGACTTCGACGATAGCTTCATTCTATGGCAATGACAGTCTTGAGGGGGTCGAGATAAAAAACCTTCTCAGCGGCGACGTCACCAGGTTCAGGACTGACGGTGTTTTTATCTTCATAGGTTATGTGCCCAATACCGAAACACTGAAGGGCATGGTAAGCATGAATGAGAGGGGCGAGATCATTGTCGGTACAGACATGTCTACAAATATAAAAGGAGTATATGCAGCCGGCGACGCAATAGTAAAGCGATACCGTCAGGTAACAACCGCAGTGGGTGATGGCACTGTTGCCGCACTGGCTGCTGCAGAATACCTCAATACAATGAAAAATAAACACTGAAAGAAATATGAAGGGATTAATTATCGCAATAGTTATAGTGGCCGTTGTGGCCTTCCTCTTCATCCGTGCATGGCATAAGATGAAGAATACACCGGTGGTGGAAGACAGCCATCTTATTGAACAACTGACGGAACAGAATTTCAATAACAAGATAAAGAATGGGGTTGTTCTCGTTGATTTCTGGGCTGACTGGTGTATGCCATGTAAAATGATGGCTCCCATACTTAACGATGTGGCTGAAGCCGCGGAGGATGAAGCCTTTATCTATAAGCTGAATGTCGATGAACAGAGGCAGGTAGCTGCCAGATACGGCATTAGGAACATTCCGACAATTATTGTTTTCAAAGATGGTAAGGAGGTTGAGAGACTTGTCGGGATGAAGACAAAGGAGATGCTGATGGCAAGCATCAAGAAGGCTCAGCAGTAATATTTTGTGCCTGTTGGTTTGGAAAGTGCCCGGAGGTAAATCACCCTCCTGGGCAGAGCGCATGGTTGAACAGATATTACCTGTTAACCTGATCTTTCTTTTTCAATATTAACAATTCATTTTTAGCGTAGAGGGCATAATACCTTCCCGACTTCAGATATTCCAGGTATATGGTCTTATATTCTTCGGAACTTAACGGGTAGGTCGCAACATCTTTTGTAAGAAGAACAATATAGTCAGCATTCTTGACAACAGGAAAATGGTAAAGAGTGTCTCTATCAGCCAGATGTGGAGCAAGATTTGAACTGGCTGAAACAACAGCATCCTTGTCGATTATCTTCATTGCTGAATGAATTGCTTTCAGATCAAGATCATGTTCATAGTGTATCTTTCTGTAAAACTGGGTATTCTCCGGCTTATACCATTTTGATTTCCTGCCTTCCATCGTTTTAATATTGACTGCAAAGGTCATCAGAGTGATGATAAGAAGAATACCCGTCCTGTAATGTTTTGTTCCCGTTATGAAATCAATAACTGCAATGCTGATTATCGGCACAAACTCTATCGAATACTGGTAATTGATTCCCCACATGGCATAGTCATCAGACAGGAATTTAAACGCATATAACGGGATAATCATTACAAGGAATGCCGGTCTTAAAAGCAGGCAGAAACCTCCGGATAATAAAAGCACTGTGTGAAACTCGGCTTTAATCCCGTTATAGGCCTGGTCGTTAAGGGTGTTGTCAAAAAGGAGCCTCAGAATTAATTGTGGATCCCTGAGGACAGACATAAATGCATCACCTGCATTATTACCTGAATGTGAATATCTTATGAATTGCAGATTTTCTTCCGATCCTTGTATATGTGGCATAATAATTCCAATAATCATCACGGCGTAAGCAAGACAAAAGGCAGCAGCCGGTATTTCAAACCTGATATATCGGTAGCCATTCCTGTTTCTGTTTTTAATCATCAGCCCTGATATGATAAAGAGCATCCAGAATGCCATCACTTCCTTTGTGAAAAGAATCAGTATTAATAACAATGCAGAAGTAATCAACCTGCGTTTCTCAAGGAAATAGACAAACCATGGAACAAGCATGGCCCCCAGGACATTATCATGATAGTCAAATGACAATGCTGAATAGATACCCCAGATCCCGAAGAATTGAATTGTGATGATAATCGGGACTACCGAATAATCTTCGAAGTGCTCTTTTGCATATTTATAAATAGCCAGACCCCCCAGGAGTATTGCAGCTATCTGAATGAAGAGGAGAGAATATGACCCAAAGAGATAGTAAAGTGGAGAATAAAGGATTGTTATCAGGGAAAAGTGCGTGCCAAGAAACGGAACCTCCCTGCCGTCAATGCCAAGAGTAAAAACTGCATTCTTAAAGTGCGAATAGGAATGGACAGCCTGATTGTACATTCCGAGGTCAAGTGCATATGTGCGGAACTGAAAGTGGTTGACAAATGAGATTAAACAAAAAACAGTGGTGAATAGGCTAAATACCACAAAAAGGACAATTCTCTCATTTTCCTTTGTAATGGTCAGCATTTTGCTCTTGTCGCTGAAAATCATAAGCAAAAGATAATACAATCAATTCAAAACTGAACATGAATAAGATATTACTTTACTGTGCAATTTTCAAGAGAAAAGGAAAGTTGTCAATTAAGGCTGAAAAAAAGAGAGGCTGCCCGTCTGGGACAACCTCTTTTTTCTTACTTCTTACTTCTTACTTCTTACTCCCTACTTAGTAGCCTGTGCTACCCTGTAGTCGCAGACGCCATCCTTATTTGCGTCGACGAAATTGGGACCCTGACCTTTACCTTGACCTTTACCTTGACCCTGACCTTGGCCTTGGCCTTTACCTTGTCCATGCCCCTTGCTCCATGCTCCATGCCCCATGCCCTTTGCTCCATGTCCTTTGCCGTGTCCCTGTCCCATACGAGGGCCATTAAAATTGTCACATACGCCGTCATTGTTGGCGTCAACCCACGCGGTCCCCTGTCCGCGACCCTGTCCTGCCGGATTAGCAGTCTGTGTTGTAGTCTGTGCTGATGCAATCACCGTTAATGCAATGAATGCTGCCATTGAAAGAAAAAGTCTTGTTTTCATGAGTATTAATTTTTGTTGTTAATTGATTATTAAGTTCTCTCTTTACAAATACTCTGATGAAAACACCTGATAAAGGTTTAAACGGGAGGACAAAAAAAATCAAAAAAAAATACTTCAGATTCTCATGTTTCTGATCCTCAATGCATTCCAGACAACGGAGACGGAGCTTAAACTCATAGCTGCGGCAGCTATCATTGGATTAAGGAGTGGCCCTCCGAAGAGGTGGAGTGCTCCCATTGCCACCGGGATGCCGAGTAAATTGTAGAAGAATGCCCAGAAGAGATTCTGGCGTATATTTCTTATCGTTGCCCGGCTCAGTTTAAGGGTCTTCACTACATCGTTCAGATCGCTTCTGATGAGTACGATGTCGGCGGCTTCCATAGCCACATCAGTGCCTGACCCTATTGCTATTCCAACGTCAGATGATGCCAGGGCAGGAGCATCATTGATACCGTCGCCTACCATAACCACTCTTTCGCCCTCATTCTGAAGTCTTCTGATCTCTTCGGCTTTGTCTCCGGGAAGCAGTCCTGACAAGACTTTGTCTATTCCGCCCTGTGCGGCGATATGTCTTGCAGTGGCTTCACTGTCGCCGGTTATCATTACCACCTTGTGACCCATTGCCATGAGTTCATGTATTGCTTCACGTGACCCGGGACGTATGGTGTCGGCAATTGCGATCACCCCTTCGCAATTTCCACTTATGGATATATATATCAATGTCATGCCCTCACCGGCAAGATGAGCGGTTTTCTTGTCGGCTATGGTTAAATCGACTTTTCTCTCGGTCATCAGTCTCCTGCTTCCTGCCAGCAGATGCTTTCCATCGGTAAATGCTTCTACGCCGAAACCAGGCAGGGCAGTGAATCTCTCCGGTGGAATGGCAGTGACTCCTTCTTCTCCGGCATATGCCATGACCGCCTTTGCTGCAGGGTGTTCAGACCTGCTCTCGGCTGACGCGGCAAGGGCGACGAGTTGTGATAAATCATATGATCCTGTTGAGATAACAGCCGTTACTACAGGCCTGCCGGTAGTTATTGTACCGGTTTTATCGAGGACAATAGTGGTAGCTTTGTGCGATGTCTCCAGCGCCACACCGCTCTTTATCAGGATGCCACTCTCAGCACCTCTTCCGGTGCCTACCATTACAGCTACAGGTGTAGCAAGACCGAGGGCACAGGGACACGCGATGATGAGGACAGAGATAAGAACGGTAAATGAGAACTGAAAGTCGCCGGTAGAGATATACCATGCTGTGAAAGAGAGGAGGGCCAGTAGCATTACGACAGGCACAAAGATGCCTGAGATTCTGTCTGCCAGCCTGGCAATGGGCGCCTTTGAGCCCTGTGCCGCCTCGACGAGCCTTATTATCTGCGCCAGTGTCGTTTCGCTGCCGACACGCGTGGCCCTGTATATCACCGACCCGTGCATGTTGATACTTGCCCCGGTGACTTCAGATCCGTGACTCTTTTCAACAGGGATGCTCTCACCGGTAAGCAGGGACTCATCGGCTGCTGTTGTTCCTTCAGTGACGATGCCGTCAACAGGGAAGCGCTCGCCGGGTTTAACAATCACAAGATCATCCTTAACGACCTTTGCAGCAGGTATGGTCTTCTCCTTTCCGTCACGTATGACTGTTGCAAGCTGCGGTGTCAGCGACAGAAGTTTCTTTATTGCGCTGCCGGCCCTTCCCTTTGACCTTGACTCAAGGAACCTGCCCAAGGTTATAAGAGTCAGTATGGTGGCAGCAGACTCAAAATAGAGATGGTGAACAAGATGTGTCGTGCCGCCGGCGATACGTATTGTGACATAAAGACTGTAAAGGAAAGCTGCGGCAGTGCCCATGGCTACAAGGGTATCCATCCCCGGATTTCCTTTCAGAAGCGTCTTTGTCCCTGCAACATAGAACTTCCTTCCGGTGATAATGACCGGAGTTGTAAGCATCAACTGTAAAATTGCAAAGGTCAGCGGGTGAACCTCCGGCGATATCATACCTGGAAGTCTGGCTCCTGCCATGTAAGACATTGTTATAAGGAGCAGCGGTATAGTAAAAATGAGAGATAATAGAAGTCTTTTTCTGAACATGTCAATCTCAGGGCGGGTAGCCTTTCTCTCTTTCTCATCGTCAATAGCCTTGTACCCTGCTTTGTCTACAGCGACAAGGATGTCAGCCACAGAGGCTTTCCTCTCGTCATAACTGACTGTCATCCTTCCGGTGGCAAGGTTTACGGAGACGAAAGAGATACCTGCCACCTTGCCTGCGGCTTTCTCCACATGAACTGCACACGAGGCGCAGTTCATTCCCTCGACGGTGAGTGTCTTTTCAATCATAATATAAAGTTACTGTAAGAATAACACACTCTAACAGATATTGTTGAATTAGAGGTAACATACAGATGTAAAGCTCTCATAAGAAATGTTGTATCTTTGTGAACAACGATCCGTACTGCTCAGGATATGCCTCCTGGCAACGGAAAAATTCTGGTTACCCGATGGATGTGCTGATAATTGCTTTGCTTATCCTCATAAACGGATTCTTTGCGCTTTCCGAGATAGCTCTTGTCTCAAGCAAGAGATCACGACTGGAGCAGCTGCGGAATGAAGGACGCAAAGGCGCCTCTTCAGCTCTAAAGCTGCTTGACAATTCAGAAGGATTCCTCTCGGCTATACAGGTAGGCATAACCCTCATCGGGATCATAAACGGGGTATATGGTGGTATCAATATTGCCGATGATATCACTCCTTTCTTTCAGAAGTTCACCGCTCTGGCTAATTATGCCGAAGAGATCGCTCTCACAATTACTGTGTTGACTATAACCTACTTCTCTATTGTTGTCGGTGAGCTTGTGCCCAAGACAATCGCTCTGAGTAACCCTGAACGGATAGCTGTCAGGATAGCCTCTCCGATTGCATGGCTCAGCCTGATTTTTTTCCCTTTTGTTAAATTCCTTTCATTTTCCACTTCCCTGATAAATCGTCTGCTTGGGATCAGAAAACAACCCGACAGCATGACAGAGTCTGAGCTAAGACAAATGCTAAAGAGCGCCTCACATGAAGGGGTAATTGAGAAGAATCAGAATCTTATGCATCAAAAGGTCTTTTATTTCTCGGATAAGAAGGCCAGGCATATTATGACGCACAGGCTCGAAATAGAATGGATAGATATTAGCAAGCCTGCCAATTTTATCAGGGATGGAATACTGAAGTCGAGGCACAGCAGGCTGATCTGTTCAAGGAGTACTCTGGACAGTTTTCAGGGTGTACTTAATGTGAGGGATTTTCTCGCTGCTGATTTGGCATCAAAAGACTTTTCAATTTCCAAACTGCTGATACAACCGGTCATCGTTCCGGAGACTGCTGACGCCTATAAGGTACTTGACCTTTTCAAGCAGAAGCAGGTATATTTCTGTGTGGTAGTAAATGAATACGGAGGCATAGAAGGGATAATAACTCTGCATGATATCCTTGAGAACCTGATCGGTGACATCCCGGAGGAGGGTGAGAGTTCTGAGCCTGATGTCTTTTTACGCGATGACAAGTCATGGTTGGTCAGCGGTGACGCGCCGGTAGAGATACTGGACGGGATATTTGACAATTACATGACAGATTTTGAAAGTATTGAATACACCACCGTAGCCGGATTCGTGTTAGATAACATTCACAAGATACCTCAGATAGGTGACAGGTTCGTCTATGACAATTATATGATCGAGATTGTTGACATTGATGACAACCGGATTGACAAGATACTGATTACCAAACAATAAAATGAAGAATGTGACGATGCCCGGGTTGAACAACGTTTCATAGCTGCAGGGAAGCCGACGATGATAAAAATATTGCTTGTTCTCTTCTACGTTTTTGCTCCGTTACTCATAATGCGCCTGTGCCACAGGTACAGCTTTCTTAACAAGATAGGCGCTGTTGTAGTTGCATATGTGACTGGTTTTGTGATTGGAAACATCGGAGTTCTGCCGATGATTGAGGGCCATATTACTGTACTTGAACTGCTGACCACTCTAACCATACCGCTCGCCATTCCTCTGCTGCTCTTCTCCATGGATATCAGGAAATGGACTCAGATTGCGGGAAAGACATTGCTCTCACTTGCATTGGCCCTCACAGCTGTCGTCATTGCAGTTTTTGCCGGGTTTTTTATCTTCCGTAATCAGGGGATCGAGAGCCTGTGGGACGTTTCGGGAATGATGGTAGGACTCTATACCGGGAGCACACCAAATCTGGCCGCCATACAAACGGCTCTGGGAGCTGATGAAACAAACTATATGATTATTGTGACATACGATCTATTCATCGGTGCCTTTCATCTGCTTTTTGTGATGACAATTGCCCAGCGGCTGTTTCTGAGGTTCCTGCCAGCTTACTCTTACATAGACAAGGCGACGGGCAATACCGCGGTGGAGACAGGGAGTGATCCCTACTGGGGACTCATGACTAAGGGAATGATGGTTCCACTCATGAAGGCTTTCTTTACCTCCGTCGTTATCTTTGGCATTGGCGGGGCAGCAACCCTGATCGTCCCTGCATCCTCTCAGATGGCAGTGGTCATCCTTATTATAACAACTCTTGGAATAGCAGCATCATTGATCCCGGCAATTAAGAAAATCGATAAGTCATTTGAACTGGGTATGTATCTCATCCTTATATTCTGCATGGTCATCTCGTCAAGAGCTGATCTCAGAAATATTGATTTTGTTGCAGTGATGATCGCTGCATATGTAGCTCTGGTCGTCTTCGGATCGATGGCTGTTCAGGCATTGCTGTCATGGTTCTTTAAAATTGATGCGGATACTTACATAATAACTTCAACCGCAATGATCACCAATCCTGCCGTGGTACTTGTCGTTGCCGGATCACTCAGGAACCGTGAAATAGTATTTTCAGGTCTCTCAGTGGCTATAATAGGATTAGCTGTCGGAAACTACCTCGGGATATTCATGGCATGGTTTCTTGAGCGTCTGTAGATCTGCTGCACAAATCGCCTTTTCATATAGTCATGCTGAAATCGAACATGACACCGTTGGGATCTTTCTTCAGTTCTTCATAGACTGAGGTATCTTTTGCAAAGAGGTACATCTCGCTCCTGACAGAAATACCGATATATTTCTTCATGAACCTGAAGATCTCGTCTTTCTCCTGGGCATAGAGCATAATAAGAGTATATTCCGAACCCAGGTTTAAATTATTCACATGCCTGAAGAGGTTGTCAAGTGCTTCAGGGCAGTCGTCATGAGCATAGAGTAACAGTGATAGCTGCCTGAGAGGCTCATTGAGCCTAATAGGGTGAGGTACCTTCATAAACCGGGACAGGATATTCAGAACGGCTGTCACGACTGTGATGCTTCTGTTCAGTTTAAGCACCTGGTAGCTCTTGTAAGGATGCTCATCCCATACTGCTGTCACTGCTTTGATTTTACCATTCTCGCGTGCCACCAGGAAGTTGCTGAGCGATAACCCGTCGATTGAATGCGCGTAATTTCTTAAGCGTTCCTCTGAGATCACCGGTGCTATTTTGAAGCCTGAGGCATACTTCCGGTAAAGCTCTGTAATCCCGGGGATATCTTTCTCACCCGGCATTCCGATTTCGAACCGTCTATCAAGGCGCATGCGACGTATAGGAATGATATTAAAGATCCTGTTGGTTCCTAGGTGACATGCTTCCGGCAGGCCGCCCCTGCCGCTTGTGAATACTAGCGGGCGCCTGTTCTCTTTCAGGAAATTGGCGATAACCATGTCAGCATCTGATTCTCTGATGTGGTCAATGGCAGTCTTAATCAGCCTGAATGCGGTGATGCCGCTTCTGAAGGCCTCTTCCACCCGGAGGTCAAGCATGTAGCCCAGTTTATGCTCTCTGCCAAGGATAGTACCGGGGAAATGGGTTATACCGACCAGTCCGATTATACGGTTTTCCTTGCAGGCGACAAAGTGCCAGGCACCGGGATCTAGCAACCGGTGGAGGGTGTTGAAGCGCGGGGTACGGTTGATGAAGAAGGTAATCATCCCCTCCTGCGGGCATCTTTCAGCGAGACTGATGATATTGTCGTTATCGGCATCATCAGCAAGGCGGACATGGATAGTGCTCATGCATTTACGTGGTTACAGTTACCAGGACAGTTTGGGACTGAGGGCAATAAATATATTAAATTTTCTCCTCCTGAGCAAGGAGGAGTATCGCGCTACGCTATCTGGCGGACGGGGTGAGGTGGTCTGCGGAGAGAGGGATTACTCGCACCGCTGTGCGGTGCTCGTGATCCCCGGGCAGAAGACCCTGCAGACCATATCACTCACTCATGAGCCATGCTCATGAGTGATTTTTATTTTCCGTCATCACTCACTCTGGCAAGCCAGATTCGCCATGCCGTAAAATAAAACCCCTGTCAGCCATTGGCTGACAGGAGTGATATGGTCTGCGGAGAGAGAGGGATTCGAACCCCCGGTCCAGTTACCCGGACAACGGTTTTCGAGACCGCCCCAATCGACCTCTCTGGCATCTCTCCGGTGACAGCTACGGGTTACCGTAACCGCGTGCAAATATAATTACTTTTTGATCCATCACCGACCTGAAACAGATACTTCTTGATGACACGAAGTCCCTATTGTACGCAGAACTTAAAATTCACATATTTGCCTCTCAATTTGCACACAAAAAATTCCAATTGATGAAACAAGCAGATAGCAACGGTGCGCTACCACGATACCTTCAGGCATATGAAAACGCCGATTTTGCCACCCAGCAGAAAGTTCGGTTTTTCAACAACCTGTGCCGGGTAATGCTGGTGCTGATCTTTATAATCATTTTCTACACAGGCTTCATCCAGATCAGCAGTCCTGATTATGGGAGGCTCTTCTTCCCGGTGCTTATTACTCCTGCTTTAATGTGCCTTATTGTTTTACTGAGTATCTACCTGCTCAGACGCGGACATTTCATGACTGCCACCCATATGTTCCTCATACTCTCTTTTGCAGCTGTCTGGTCTGTGATGTTTCTTGATCGCACTACACCGTTGCCAAGACTCGATACGGTTGTTATAATACCTGCCATTATCACCATGTTACCCCTGATCGTCAGAAGAGCCGGCTTATCTTTTATCATCTATACAGGCATAAATATCCTCCTGCTAATACTTTTTCTCCTGATAAATCATAATCATCTGGATCTGCCACGCGCCTATCTCGCTGATTATTTTTCCGATACAACTATAGCGCTGATCTTTACCGGAATAGTCGGGTATAATATATACATCATAAATACCAGATCACACGAGCGGACAGTACAAGATATCAAAGAGAGACATGAAGCCGAAATAGCACTGAAGGAGAGTGAAAAAAAATACAGTGAGACCCTTGATCTTCTGCCTCAGACGGTGTTTGAGGCAGACATCACCGGCAGACTGCTGTATGTAAATAAAAGAGGATTTGAAACCTTCGGTTACACCAGGGAAGATTTCTCAGCAGGATTATACATGCTTGAGATGATTGTTGAAGAAGAAAGAATCAATGCTGCTGAAAACATAAGTAAACTGGCACGCAATGAAGGAAAGACAGGTCTGACCTATACTGCACTCAGAAAAGATGGATCAACATTTCCTGTGCAGGTTTTTTCCGGGTCCATTACAAATAACAGGGAGATCACCGGATTCAGAGGGATAATGGTTGACATAACACAAATGGTTGAATCAGAGAAAGCGCTCATTACAAGCCAGCAACTCTTTCAAACCCTTGCACAGAATTCACCGGTCGGTATTTTCAGGACCAGACCTGACGGTTACACTACCTATGTGAATCCGAAATGGACTGAGCTGGCTGGTATATCACCGGAAGAAGCTGCAGGAGAGGGATGGCTGAAAGCAGTTCACCCTGATGACAGGAATTACCTGTTGTCTGTGTGGAGTGACCATTCATCGAGACGGGTGTTATCAATTGCTGAATACCGCTTCCTGAGACCCGACGGATCGGTTGTATGGGTACTGGGTAATGCTGTGCCTGAAATTGTCGAAGAAGAGTTTAATGGTTATATAGGCACCATCACAGACATCACCGAGTTAAAACAGACACAGAAGGAGCTTCGGGAGAGCGAAGAACGGTACAGGACAATCATTAATGCTTTTCCAGACATCATAATGATTTCCGACCTGAAAGGCAATATACTTTTTGCCAATGAGCACCTGGAAAGACTTACAGGACTTACCAGAGAAGACTATTTCAAGAAGGAAAGGAAAGCATTCATTCATCCTGATGATCTGCCAGCTGTATCCGCTGAGATAATAGATCTCCTCACCACAGAGAAGCAGAGTACAAGAGTAATTGAAAACAGGTTTTTCGACACTGGAGGAAGGTTGCATTGGTTCAGTGGCACCATATCAAAGATTGTCTATGACGGGCAAGTGGCGCTCCAAACTATATCAAGGGATATCACCGCAAGAAAATCGATTGAGGATGAGTTGGAGAGACACCGTACCCATCTCGAAGCTATGGTCAGAGAAAGGACAGATGAGCTCAGAAAGACTAATGATGCCCTGGTTGCAAGCAACAGTAAGCTGAAAGAACAACATAACAGACTCGAAATGACCCTGACTGAGCTCAGACAGGCACAGCAGCAGCTTATTCACAGCGAGAAGATGGCATCACTTGGCATCCTTGCTGCAGGGGTGGCGCATGAGATTAACAACCCGCTCAACTTTATTCAAGCAGGGATCCTCGGGCTAGAGACATATTTTCATGAAAACCTTGAATCACATCTGCCCGAGGTAACTCCAATAATGAACGGGGTAATGGAGGGCGTACACAGGAGTGCGAGGATAGTTGCAAGCCTTAGCCGATACAGTCGCAATGACCTGATGCCCATTTCCAGATGCAATATTCACGAGATCATTGACAACTGCCTTGTAATGCTGCAAGGGGAAACAAAGGGCCGCATTGACATCATTAAAAACTATTCCCCGGAGGCGAATGAACTTAAAGGAAACGAGGGGGAGCTTCACCAGGCCATGCTGAACATCCTTGTCAATGCAGTTCAGTCTATTGAGAGGCAAGGAGTGATAACCATATCAACCCGGGTGAAAAATGACTCTATTGAGATATCGGTTGCTGACTCCGGTTGTGGAATTGAAGAGCAACACCTTGGCAGAATTTTTGATCCCTTCTTTACAACAAAGGAAGCAGGAAAGGGTACAGGTCTGGGCCTATCTATAACATACAATATTATTACGAAACATAACGGTTCCGTAACTTGTCGCTCCAGGAAGTCTGAAGGGAGTGAGTTTATTGTTAACTTGCCACTAAATGCCTGATAAAATGGGAAAGGTTGTAAATGTATTATATGTTGATGATGAACCACTGAATCTGTTCCTTTTCAGTAGTGTTTTCAAGAATATCTACAATGTCATTACTGCTGAATCAGGATTCGCCGGTCTTGAGATTATTAAGAATAATAGTAATATCAATGTAGTCATCGCAGATATGAAGATGCCAGGGATGGATGGGATAGAGTTTATTGAAAAGGCCAGGGTGATTATCCCCGGCCTTGATTGTTTCATAATGACTGGCTATGATTTCACTCCTGAGATTCAGAAGTCGATTGAAAGCGGCCTGGTAAACCGGTGCTTCAGGAAGCCGATGGATAAGAAGGAAATCATCGGCTCCATTGATGGGTCAAATACCTGAGCCAAGCTAGTCAGAAAGAAATCCATTGAACGATACTCTGCCCAGGCGCATCCGCACATATAAAATGAAGCTGACGTTATTTCCTGTTATATACGGTCGTTATAGTCCTCTCTCCATTTGGTGATGACGAGGTAGTAACGATCATGACACTATTTTTGTCGGGCATACTCCAGACATCTGTTGATTTCGTAGACATCGTCTCACCGTTCCTTTCAAAGCTGCGCGTTGACCTGATGGTAAGTATCTTGCCGTCTGCCGACCAGCTGGCACTGGACTTTGAGGTACCTCTTCCTGTTGAGTTGGTACTTTCTGTACCGTCAAGAGTGTACTTCATTACGACATTGTTGCTCTGCCCGTCGGGGGTACGCATGGTACGCTCAACGGTCAGAAGATTAGCCTCCTGTTTTGCTGTAAAATCACCGCCGGCAAATCCTCCTCTGCCCTGTCCCTGTCCTGTTGCCTGACCTGTATTGCTCTTCTCCGCATTATAAGCCCATGATCCTGTGAAATCGGTTTTTGAGCCCTGCCCGATAAGGTTTAGTGGTAATACTAATACTGCCAGTATTAGCATCATAGATGCCATCCTGCTTGTCTTCTGAAAATTTTTCATGTCTGTGATTACTTTGTTAGAACTATTTCTATAGACAATTTGTTTATGCACTATATTCCATAATGTACTATGAAAAATATCTTCACCTCCGTGTTCTTTTTCCTTACAACCCTGTTTGCTGCGGGGCAGAACCTCAACCCCGAATATGACTCCACCCTCGCCGCACGGCTGGGTGCAGATGAACTCGGTATGAAAATGTATGTTCTCGTCATCCTCAAGACCGGTCAGGCAGATATTAATGACAAGGCTTTGCGTGACAGCCTTTTTACAGGGCATTTTGCTACAATTAATGCGCTTGCTGCGGAAAAAAAACTGGTTGTTGCCGGTCCTCTCGGAGAGAACAAAGACAAATACCGTGGCATCTTTATACTTGATGTCAGTAGCATCGCCGAGGCTCAGACACTGGTACAGCGGGATCCTACAGTAATAAACGGGATCTTTGACACGGAGCTTTACCCATGGTACGGTTCTGCTGCTCTCCCGATGTATCTCGAGTACTCGGACAAGATAAGCCGGAAAGGCTTCTGATAACCGGGGCTGAGTAAATTAAATGTGAACACATTAAATGTGTTTGTTGTTTATTACAAGTATAATCAAATAACTTAAGATGGAAAACGTGACAGTTAACTACTGGGCTATCATTACAGGCGCCATCCTTTCTATGGTAATTGGTGCAATCTGGTACGGCCCCCTGTTCGGAAAGAGGTGGTTGGAAATAGTCGGGGCTACCGAGCTTGACCTCGAAGCGAGGAAGCAGATGCAGAAATCTGCCGGCCCGCTATACCTTGTCCAGTTCATCCTGACACTCTTTCAGGTTCTTGTACTGGCTCATCTTATTGCTGATACCAGAATTGCCGGTGGCCTTGAGAGGTCTTTATGGATATGGGGAGCATTCGTAATACCTACCCTCGCGGGAGCAGTAATGTGGACGAATGAAGCCGTCAGGTTAAAAAGAGCCCGCTTTCTGATCCAGGGCGGATACCAACTGGTGATGTTTATCGTCTTCGGACTCCTGCTGCAGTTCTGGAAATAGCTGCATCTAATAATATTTTCTTCCCAGACTGATGACCGGTTTAATTCTCAGTCAGGGACCGTGTTTATTGAAAAATAGACTATCTCAGGCTTACTTCAACTGCTTTGCCTTCAGCTTCCCCGTCAGTGAGTCGAGTGATGACTTCAGTTTCCCTACAGCAGAATTAACAGCAAGATCAATTTTTTCACTTTTACTGTTAACTGCTACAGGACTCAGACCTTTGACCCTTGCTTCGATCCTGCATTGAATATCATCTTTGCCGGATTTTACGGCATTCTGGTCAGAAAGATGCACCTCGAGACGGGTGATCTGATCTGTATATCTCTTCATTGATTTGCTGATCTTCTCTGAAACAAATGCTTCCAGTCTGTCAGACCCCTTGATGTTCTTGTCAGTGTTTACCTGAATTATCATGATCTCTCCTCCTCATTGATTTTTAAAATAACTGTCTGGTCCTGGTAAAGAATACTTACCTCTTTACTTTAGAACGAATTTAATATTAATTTGTTCAGTTTGTACCATTCAAACTCTTAAAAAGTTAACACTGACGATAAATGAATGCATAAAATTTCCAGTATTGAAACACCTTAATCTTCAGGTTTAATTTCTATCTTTATTAGTTCATTACACTATCGGCATTAATGAATCTAATAATAATCTCTATGAAAAAGGCCTTTTTATTTGTGCTCCTTGGACTGATGATCAGTTCGTGCAATCAAAAAACAACTCAACCCCCTGCTGTTACCGATGCACAGGCAACCGCCAGGGATGGGGTCTTTATCCATATCACGGAATGTTATGATGACCCTCACAGGGTGCTTATGCCTCTGAAAATGGCTGCCATGATGGCTGCCGATAAGGATGTACTGGTTTATATGGACATTCATTCGGTTCATCTGCTGGTGAAGGATGCAAAGGATATTGAATTCGCTGATTTTGAATCAGCTCATACTCTGATAAAAAAGCTCCTTGCGATGAATGTCGGTGTCTATGCCTGTCCCACCTGCCTCAAGATTGCCGGGTACGAACCCGGAGACCTGATGGAGGGTATACAGGTAGCACAGAAGGAGAGGTTCTTCGATTTCACAAAAGGAAGAATTATCACCCTTGACTATTGATGATCAGGGGTAATTAGATATCGACATACCACCCCCCGTCCACCAGATGGTGGACGGCTCCCCTCCTGACTCAGGAGGGGAAATGTCTGATATGAAGTGTTTTAACTTTGTGGTATCTTTTGAGATCCCCATTTCTGAGACGTTTACCTTTAGTCAACAATGAACGCGCCTGTGACCATTTCCCGGTCACATGATATGCGAATGAAATAAACGCCGGGATTAAGCTCCTTCATATCAAGGAGCGCGATTCCATTGTCAGACTTTTCTGTCATTACCAGGCACCCCCTGGAGTCAAAAACGAAGATATCAGCACCATTGCAATCATACCCTCTCACTTCAATATTCAGGTATTCTCCGGCAGGATTGGGATAAAGATTCAATGCTGGTGACGCGACTCCAGTTTCCACGACATCATTAAGGGTCCCCCATATCTTTTCAACAAACTGGGGATCATCAATGAAAGGATTACGGTTATTCTGGTATTTGTATACCTCGTTGTTCCTGTTTGTCTCTTTTGTGCTTACAGCGTCAGCACGGTGCCAGGCGAGGAGCATGGTCAGCGCCCATGACTTTGGCTGTGCCCCGGTGGTCATGTCGCTGCCAGACCAACCGGCGTCCTCACCGTAATATCTGGTTGCCATATAAAAGTAGGTTCGGGCAAAATCGCCCTTATACTCATCTATTGGCTCAAAGACAATGCCTGTATACCCAGACCACGATGAGGGGCCAACCATGCTTCCGTTCGACGAGGTCCAGGAGGGACTGGAGGTCTCTCCGAAGGGATAGTTGCTTCTCCGGTTATTCACATATCCGTCAGTAGGATAGAGGTGAAAGAGGTCGCTGTACATAGGTGAGGCATCGTCAAACCAGCTCTTCGGAAAAGAGTGCTCGCGGTTGAAGCAGTCAGCCTCGCTGTTGTAGTTGCCGCACTCCTGTCCTGTACCGTAGGTATAAACATAGGCCGGAGTACTTCCCGGTTTGTCTGAATACATATCCCATACTATATTTCCGGGCTTCACATCTGTCGTAAGGAAGCAACCGTAAAGATTGTCATAGGGAATAATGATATGATTATCAATGATGTCATGCAGTGCCTGCTGAAGTGCCTTGCCTGTCAGTCCAGACGCAGAATTATAATATCCTGCCGGAGGCTGGGCCACAGTGACGGACAGGAGCGACCATGCGATCAGGAACATGACAACGGCACGCCTCATGACATCTGCTATTTTTCAGCTACTAAAACGTTGTCAACCTCCCAGGTGGTGGTTTTATCTGATGCTGTACCCGTGGGGTCAGCGCCGGTGTAGACCCAGGCAATATATATCTGTCCACCCTTATATGCAGAGAGGTCTATCTGTCCCGACGAGACGAACTGGCTGTAGGTACCCTGGGTGGAAGGTGGAAGGGTGAAGCTCTTTTCGGTCCATGTGCTTGTCCACGGAGTTGCCGATCCTGTATAGTTTGTTGATACATAAACCTTCAGTGTTGCTCCGTTATCATATCCGTCAGCGCTCTCGAAGAGAAGGTATGGGTCTGTGGCTGTTGTCAGGTCAACCACAGGAGCAATCATCCATGTCACCACTGATGCCAGTCCTGAGTTATAAGCCGTTGCCTGTACCCACTTGCGTGAACCGACCTCATTACCGTACCAGCTCTTCGTGCCTTCCTGGGGCCAGGTCTTCCATCCGGCAAGAGTGCTTACATCTGCATATTTTACGAGTGTGGTGAAATCCTGTGAAAGATAGATAGTCCCTGATGCATTGCATCTTGTACCTGTCATCAGGTTCTCGGTCTCGTCACGCAAAAGAAGCTGGGGGTCGTTGAAGGAAGAGGCAACACCCTTGATATAGCCGTTACCAGAAGGCAGAGTGTTTGAAGAAAAGGTGGCGTCAGACCGGGTGTAGACATCGATCTCATCTGTACAGTCGGTCAGGATTTTTGTGCCTGTGTAGGTCCCCGGTTCATCGAACTGCACACTCTCTATCATCACATACTCCGCCTGGTGCTCTCCGGCAAGAAGCTGGTTTATTGTAACCTTATCAGGGATTAATGCAGGAGGAGTGAGGCTTATAAGCTCCGTCTGATCGGTAATGCTAATATCCCCGAACTGGAGCAAGCCGTTATACATTGTGAAAGAGACACCTCGACAAAGGATCTTGACTTCAGAGTCGCGTGAAAAGGTGTTGGTGCCTTCCACTGTCAGGCAGATCCCTGCGGTTGAGTCCTGCAGATATGCCACGAAGGAGGGCAGGTTGCCAAGCTCGGGAGTGAGAGTGATGATACCCTGGATGTAGATATTGGTATCAATTGTAGTCACCCCTTCATCATACATTTTTCTTAGCTGACTGATGGTCACATAGTCAATCACAGGTTCGGGCGGAGGAACCGGATCCCGGTTGCATGAGATGACTGCCAGCATTAATGCTGACACTATCAGAGAATATTTTATGTTAATCATCATTTGGACATAATTTATTTTGCAGCTGTAACAATAATATTATCAACGCGGTATGTTGTGCTTTCAGAGTCGCTTCCCGTGTATTTGAAGGCGATCACTCCTGACTTTCCTGCCATGACGGGCAGGTTGACATTGCCCGAGTTTATGAAGGTGTGGTCAGCATCGGTCTTCTGAGCCAGTACAGCTGTAAGTGGTGTCCATGTGGCTGTGGCAAGGTTAGTGCCGTTGTAGTCTGTCGAGAAAAGGACCTGCATAGGGAAATTTGTACCGGTGTGTGCCCAGTAAGCCTTTGCGGTCTGAAAGGTCAGAACCTTCTGCGTTGAGAGTGTTACCGGTCTGGTGATGAGCCATGTCACCATGCTTGCAAGGTCAGAGTTGTAACCTGTTGCCTGTGCATATGTGTTACCGCTGAATGTTTTAGCCAGCCACAGACGGCCACCTGCTGTGGCCAGGTTTTGCCATCCGCCTATATAAATGGTTGCATTGTCACTGAAGCTGCTGAAGTTTTCGCTAAGGGTCTCCACCGGTGTGCCTAGTGGCTGCGGCACGTATCCGCACCTCTCACCTGTCATCAGCACCTCAGAGTAATCTCTCACCACAACCTGGTAGTCGCTGTTGAAGACAGTCACAATACCCACAATTGATCCCTTGCCAGCAGGTAATGTCTCACCGGCAAACGAGGCATAGCCGCTTGTCCGCACGATTATGCTCTTGTCAGAACAGTCGACGAGGGTTCTGTTAGCTGATGCCGGTGGGTCGGCATCAGGCTCAGCCCATGTGAGGCCAATCTCGCTGTCATTGAACTCCACGTTCTCCAGCTTTACCAGTCTCCCCAGCCACTGAACAGATTTTACCTGGGTGATAGTTGCTGTTGCAGGGTACGTCGTATTCCCGATTGACAGTTTGAGAATATGCTTGTCCATGTTGAATCCTGATACCCTTATGCTTCCTTCGCTGTCGAAGTATGGCACACTTCCCATCTGTATGAAATTGCCATAGTCGCCTAGGTACAAGTCCTGCACATTTACTATTACCGAGTCGCCTATATAAAGTCCGCTGGTGGCGTCAAAGAGCATTCGCAAACCAGTGGTGCCATCCTCGATGAATGCCTCCTTGTACAGGTTACCATCCTTCTTGTCGCTGGCGGTGATTATACCCTTAATCGACCAGTCTTGTGTTATCTGTACCGGAAGTCGCTCCTGCCACGGCTTTGCCAGCTCAGCAGCATATAGCGACTTGACCTGGTCAACCGTTACTATTTCACCAGCCACAAACTCCTTCTCCGGAGGCGGGGCCTCATTGTTGTCAATACATGAGTTAAGTATCAGGAGTCCCGCAACAGATGCAATATACTTTACTATTTTAATCTCTATCTTCATTCTCTTATCCTCCCTCGACTTAATACCTGATGCTGAAATTTATGAAGTAGTTGAAACCGTTGTAGTAGTAGATCTTAGGCTGAAAGAGATCCGGATTGTCGGGGTCAAACCTGTACTGTTCGAAGCCTCCTGTGACAAATGACCTGTTATTTAGCACGTTGCTGAGGTTGGCGCTCAGGTTTATGTAAATATCTTTCACCAGCCACGATTTACCGACAAAGATGTCAATGAGAAATCCCGGATCAACCTGCTTCTGCTGTTCCCAGTAGGGATAGTACCCTGTCTCGTCTTTTGTACGGGTTACAGGATTGAAGTCGAGATAAATCTGGTCATAATAGCTGCCAGTCACTCCTGCCCACCAGAAACGCGATGAGTTGTATTCTATGCCTGCGGCCAGGGCTGTCTGTGGAGTACCGCTCTGACGGAAGTACTTTATCCAAACCTCCTCTGTGCTGAGCACTTCGCTGTTATTGTCTTTTGTAATAGTTATTGCCGGATTGGTAACCCAGAGGTACTGTCCTATCGAAGCCACTGCATTCACTGACAACTCTGACGTGAGGCTGATCTCTGCACCTGCCTCGATGCCATAGTTCTCCTTGTCAATACCTGACATTGCATAATTGACAAGTGTCCGCCATTCGTCGTGATAGAAACTGGTCACTTCCGTCTGATCATTGAAGCGTGTGTAATAGCCTGTTACTCTGGCTCTGACAACTGGTGATCGCAGAATGTAACTTATGTCACCTGATATGATTGTCTCTTGCCCCAGGCCAGGTGTGATGCTGTTGCGTGTGCGCGGCGAGAGGAAGACATTTCTGAAGAGGGGAGGATTCCTGGTGTAGAGTGTATTGAGCACTATCATATGGCGCCCCGTGATCCGGAAGTCACCTCCTGCCTTGATACCCCAGGTGGGGTAGGAGAGATGTTCTGACTCACCGTATGAGTTGTCGGGAAAGAGTCCCTTGCGCATTAATCCTTCGCGCCACATCTCGGTGTACCTGGCGTGAGCACTGAGGTATACAGAGTAGCGTTTGTTACTGTAACGTCCCGTACCCCATAGTGTTGCACCGCGCTGAATGGCATAGTAGCTGTTGCCGAAAGTTTCGCCTTCTGTTACAGCATTGTTTGGATTGTTGAGGTCACTCTGAAACGCATCCGGATCATTGGGAAAATCCCTCTCTGCAAACTGGTCTACGTCAAGCCAGTAGTCGCCTCCGAGAAGATCCTTGACGACATTGAAGTTATGTCCCCTATATATATCCGCCAGCAGCCCTCCTGTGATATTGAATCTTTCCGATATATCCCATGCCGCCCTTATATTGAACTGGAACTGGGAGATGTCATTGCGCCGGTCTTCGACGATATACTTTGACCTGTTACCCGACAGGGAATTACCAGATATGCCTCCCTCATCAGGCACAGTAAAGATGTTCTTGCGGTTGGCATAATAGAAATGGTCCCAGTCTATCTGGCTCACAGATGGATCAGACCAGGTATCAGTAATGCGGTCAATGTCAGATTGGTCACTGTAATAGCTGGGCAGTTTGCGATAGTAGTCAGGTCTTGGATCAAGCACATCATACCAATTTAGGGCTGAGTATCCGCTCTTGCCAAACCAGTAGCCTGTAGTAGTCTGTATGTCAAGCTTCTCAGACGGCTTCCAGAAGTGTGTAAGCGTAATAAGCGGTTTGTTATTGCTCCTGACACGTGCACTGCGCACCTCTCCGTTCTGAAGACCCCAGTAGGGGTTGTAATATACATCTCCTGTAATGTCATAGGCCTCCTGGGTTGAGCCTCCGCCAACACCTCTCTCGTATATGGCATCAAGGGCAGTGAGGTTAAGGCTGTGTCGGCTGTTGATCTTTTTTTCCGCTGACAGAAAGAATGAGTTGGCATCATAATAGGTGCCCTGCTCATAGCCTCTCTCGCTCCACCGTCTGGAGTAGCTTCCTGTGAAAGCCCAGTTATTGTTCATCAGTCCTGTGGAGTAGGTGAGCATCGCCCTGTTACGGTAGGTACGGTTTGAGAGCGAATAGACAGCCTTGATGCCGCTGCGGTACTCTGAGGCGCGCGTGTTGATTCGTGTGGCGCCACCTACCGGCTCAAAGAGGAAGCCAATAGGTTCGGGTCCTGAACTTACCATGGCACTTCGCATGACATCATTCAGTCCTCCCCAGTTCGAGTAGTAAGGAGACCCCGACTCAATGTCATTGACAACGAAACCGTTAAGACTCACATTCTGGTAGTTGGCATCATATCCCCTGACCCTGTACATTACCGGGCCGAAAGTATATGCTGATGTGCTTAGGAAAATGTCTGCCGAGGCGCTGAGGGCTCCCTGTATCGCCTGACTCTCGAAGCTGTCCTCCGAGACTCCCTCGGTTGCATTAACAGAGACAAAGTCATTGATTAAGTTTGTGAGCCGCGGCATGGCTATGGTCCCGGCATCGGTTGTCTCACCTGCTGTCACTGTGACGCTTATTATCACCTGCTCATAGTCAGCAAGGTCAATAAACAGCATTTGTTTTCCAGCCTCGGTCGCAATCACAAAAGAACCATCAGAGGTTGATGAACCAAGCACCCTGCCTGCAGCATCGGTTATGACAGCATCAGTAAGAGAGGATCCGGAGTTCCTGTCTGTGATGATCCCCCTCACATTACCTTGCTGGGCGGTGATGTTACCGCACATAATAAGGAACGATAAGATTAAATAGATCAGTCTGTTATATTTCATAATCAGCAATAAAGTTCTGCAATAAAGATATGATTTATAAGGCGAAAGGCGAAAGGCAAATGTTAAAAGTACTACCTTTACTTCAGATCAGAAAAGCGGTTATGCTCAGGATAATATTTACAGTGTTGGTTTCGGTTCTGTCTGTCGGTCTCATTGCTCAGAAGCAGGTAAGGGCAGGAGTGATAGGTTTTTATAACCTCGAAAATCTCTTTGACACAATTGATACACCTGAGGTCCTGGATGAGGAATTTACGCCTGAGGGACCTAACAAATGGACTGGCAAGAGATATCTTGAGAAGATTGAGAACATGGCACTGGTAATATCGCGCATAGGAGAACAGGATGGGTGGAAAGGGGGTCCGGCGGTGCTTGGTGTCAGCGAGATTGAGAACCGCTCCGTACTTGAAGACCTTGCGGCGCACCCGCTGCTGAAAGAGTCAAACTACCAAATCGTCCATTACGACTCTCCTGACAGACGGGGTGTTGACGTAGCTCTCATGTACCGTCCCAGGTATTTCAGGGTGACAGCGTCAGCAAGTCCCATGCTTGATATAACCAACGATGATGGTGAGAGAGTCTATACCCGTGACCAGCTTGTGGTATCAGGCAGGTTTGACGGTGAACCGATGCACTTCATTGTTGGCCATTGGCCCTCACGCAGCGGCGGGGAGTTGACCACCCGCCCGAGGCGCATAGCTGCGGCACAGCTCTCACGCAGGCTGGTCGACAGCCTGCTGGCATTAAATCCGGAAGCAAAAATATTTGTCATGGGTGATCTCAATGATGACCCCACTGATGAGAGTGTCCGTAAACACCTGCGTGCAGAGAGTGATCCTGAAAAGCTTGAGGAGGGGGAGCTGTTTAATACAATGTATCCTCTCTTCAGGAAAGGCATCGGATCGCTCTATTATCGTGACGGGATGAACCTCTTCGATCAGATAATAATAACCCCATCGCTGCTTGGCAGCGACATGTCGACATATAAGTTCCTGCAAGCCAGGGTATTCAATGCACCTTTTCTCCTCCAGAAGGATGGTCAGTACAAGGGATATCCGCTTAGATCTTTCGTTGGGACAGTATGGCAGGGTGGGTATAGTGATCACTTCCCGGTTTACGTTGTGATTGGCAGGGACAGGTAGCAGGGAGCAAGCTTTGCCCACCATAGCCTTGGCGAAGGTGGGGAGCAAGGAGCAGGGAGGTTAAGGTTAAGGTTGAGGTTGAGGTTGGAAGGTGATGTTATTTTAATATTTCCCCTCCTGAGTGAGGAGGGGTCCGTCCGCCAGCTGGCGGACGGGGGGTGGTCTGTCCAGTCAAGGAGCAGGAGGTAAAGAAAGATATGGCTATCTCACTATTCTGACCATGACAGGCCTGTGATCTGACAATACCTCTGCATAATCGGGATAACAGGGACTTGCCTTCACAACCATTGTCGTGTCTATGTTTCGTGACAGCTCATCAGTGATAAGTATATGGTCGAGATGGCTTGGCCACGAGGGGTACGACCACCACAGTGCGCTGCCTTTGGCTATCGCCAGATCTGAAAAAAGATAGCCTTCAGGGTCATTGATAAAGTTCAGGAACGGATTTTCACCTTCGTTCTCTGATGCGATCTCATCGTTGTAGTCGCCAAGCATCACAACAGCATCTTCACTTCTCTGAACATCAAGATACTCCTTGAGCTGCCGCGAGGCAGAACGGCGGCTGCTCTCATTGTCTGTGCCACCGCAGCATTTGAGGTGCAGGTTGATAAGGTAAAGGTCAGTGCCTGAAGGCTTATGACTCACCATTATCTCAAACGGGGGCCTGGGAAAGGCGAAGAAGTCGTCTTCGAACAAAATCCCTGCCGATCCTTGTGAAACCTCGATCTCACTGTTCTTAAAGAGGTAAGCAAGGTTCCAGTCATCGTTATCGATAGGGTAGAAGATACCGGTCCATCCGGGCATAAGCTTTACAAGGCGGTTGAAGTCAGCCTCTGAAGCCACCTCCTGCAGTGCCACAGCATCGGGGTCAATCGTCTTCAGCAATGCCGCCAGTGCTGTAACGCTTGTATATCCTGCCTTAGGGAAACCCTCAACATTGAATGTCACTATATCCAGTGAAGTTGATGTCCCGGGAATAATGCAAGCTGCGAAGAGGGTTGTGTCATCCGGTGATGGCGGGTCAGGCACCTTGCGGCAGGAACTGACATTTATTATCAGTAAAACGGCTGTACCGAAAGCGAGACCTCTGTTCATTATTTTGCGTGACAGTGGCTACAAAGGTTGGAATTTTTCATGCCAAAGACAAATGATAGCAGCCAGATTGCAGGGGAGGGGTGCAGGCACCAGGCAGAGGAAATGTCGTAGTGACTTCATGATGCCTGCGGCTACCCGGACAGGCATGCAAATGCGCTTTTACAGTAGTATCCACCATTAAGCTATTTACTATCCTTTCCTTTCATAATAATCATAAACTTCACAATCATTTTCACTAAATCGGACTATATTAGACTGAATATCATTCCCTAGGGATATATACACTAATTATCTGTATATGAATATTTTAAAATCTGAACTTTTCGCCTACTACCCTATCTTCGAAAATGAGTTGAAGAACAATATACTTGCCTGGTGGGTAAGGTACAGTCCTGACCACCATAACGGAGGATTTTACGGTGCAGCTGATCTTGAAGGCCTGCCTGTTCTTACGGCTAACAAGTCGTGCGTGCTTAATGCAAGGATACTGTGGACATTCTCTGCCGCGGCGATGAGATACGATGACAGGGAATACAGGTTTATGGCTGACAGAGCCTGGCAGGTCATTCAGGAGAACTTTGCAGACAGAGAAGCTGGCGGTTACTTCATGGAGCTCAGACCTGACCACAGCGTTGCCTCTGACATAAAGCACACCTATGCGCAGGCGTTTGTCATTTACGCCATGTGCAAGTATTATGAATACAACCGCTCACCTGAAGTAATTGAAGTAATTAAAAATTTTTTTCTGCTTATTGAGGCCAGGACGAAGGTTGGTACAAACCCCGGGTACATCGAGGCATGCACACGTGACTGGAAGCCCTGCAGTGAAAACCGCATGGCAGACAATAACGAGCCCAGGTCAATGAATACCCATCTTCATCTTCTCGAAGCCTATGCAGCCCTGTTCAGGGTGTGGCAGGATGAACTGGTCAGGGAGCGTTTGCGGGAACTTATATTACTTTTCACTGATAAGATCATAAGGCCTGACGGACATCTGGGGATCTTCTTTGATGAATCATTCAGGGAGACGGAGCCTTCGAAGGCAATATGCTCCTTCGGACATGATATAGAAGCCTCATGGCTTTTGTGGGAAGCAGCCGGGATTCTTGGCGACAGTCAGGTGACAGAAAAGATGAGGTCACTTTCGCTGCTCATGGCTGACGCAGTTGAGCGGACGGGTCTCGACAGGGATGGAGGACTCTTTCTTGAGTCAAGCCGTTATGGCAGTCATGTGCGGACCAATAAACACTG